>CALVYM010000020.1 GCA_944372205.1 uncultured Bacilli bacterium | reverse complement strand
GAATTTATATAATAAAGATAAAAATTCTAAAATACTTAATAGAGCAATAGGTTATAAAGAAGTTATAAGTTATTTAAATAAAGAAATATCTGAAGAAGAAGCTAAAGAATTAATTAAGAAAAACTCTAGACATTATGCAAAAAGACAATATACTTGGTTTAATAATAAGATGAATATAAAGTGGTTTTTAGTTGATTTTGATAATTTCAATAAAACTATTAATGAAGTAAAAAGATTTATAGATGGTTGTAATAATAAATAAAATATGGTATAAATATTAAAGTGGTGAATAATATGAATTCGAAGAAAAAGGGGATAGTTTTATTATTTAGTAGTTTGTTTTTGATATTTACGAGTTTAGTATTCTTTATAATAGGTTGTAATAGTACTCGTTTAATTAGTGATATTAATAAGAGACTTTCTTTAACTATTTTAATACTTAGTGTAATTCTTTTAATATATAGTATATTTTTACTTATTAGATTTAGATATCGCCGAGGTTTTAAGAAAAGTAAAGTAATTATATTTTCTGCTTTTATAGGACTTTATGTTGTTGGATGTTCTTCATTTTTGTTCATTTTATATGGTCCAATAGATAATTTTCGGACATGGTTAATTACAACAGCAATGATGACGATGAATCATCAGCATTATTGTAAATGGTTTTATAATGATGAGGTAATAAATGAAGTTTTGGCTAACAATTATGTTGGTAGAAGTGAGGAAGATACTAATCCTAATTTGGTAACTTTTGATGAAGAAGTAGTATATGAAAATGAATATGAAAAAGCAGTATTAAAAAGGGATAAGGATGCATTATATAAAATTATTGAATTTGAAGTCAATGGCTGTGATGCTTATCTTGCGGTTATATATGATGCAAGTAAAATAAAAGTAGGAGTTAGTAAACGGATTGGTGTAAGTGGACAATATATTTATGATATGACTCGGGAACAAAATGCTGTTTTAGCTATTAATGGTGGAGGGTTTTATGATCCGAATTATAATAGTAATGGGGCAAATCCTTTGGGAGTAACTATTGCTGATGGTAAAATTATTACTGATATTCAATATGATTCAATGAATGGTGGTATAATTGGTTTTGATTTAGAAAATAGATTAGTGTTGCTTCGAGATGCATCAGCTAAAGAGGCGGTAGCATATGGATTGCGAGATGCCGTAACTATGGGACCATTTTTAATTGTTAATGGTAAAATGGCAGATATTAAAGGTAATGGGGGTTGGGGATATGGAGCTAGAAGTGCAATAGGACAAAGAAAGGATGGCATTGTTTTAATGCTAGTAGTTGATTCTAATGAATTTCGTACTAAAGGTGCATCAATTCGAGATTTAGCGGAAATTATGCAAAAATATGGTGCTATTAATGCTGCCAACTTAGATGGTGGAACTTCTAGTGCTATGGTAGTAAATAATAAAATCATTAATGACCCTATTAATTCAGCATTAGAACATAAAACTAGAGGAATACCAACAATATTTAAAGTTGTAGAATGATATGTTTATTTAAACATATTATTTTTATTTATAAATTAGCACTCTTACTTGACAAGTGCTAATTTTAGTGATACAATACATTATGTAAAAGGAGGGATAATATGTATCCAGAAGATAATGAAGAATTAAAAGATGTTTTAAATAAATATGGACGGGATATAACCAAAAATGTTAAAGATAATAAAGTTGATCCTGTTATTGGTCGTGATGAAGAAATAAGAAATGTTATTAGGATATTATCACGAAAGAGTAAGAATAATCCGGTTTTAATTGGAGAACCTGGAGTAGGTAAAACTGCTATAGTTGAAGGCCTTGCTCAAAGAATAGTTAAAGGGGATGTGCCAAATAGTTTAAAGAATCATACTATTTGGGAATTAGATTTAGGTTCTTTAGTTGCTGGTGCTAAGTACCGCGGCGAATTTGAAGAAAGACTAAAAGCTGTTTTAAAAGAAATTAAAAATAGTGATGGTAACATTATTATGTTTATTGATGAAATTCACATGATTGTTGGGGCCGGAGATACTGGAGCTATGGATGTATCAAATATGCTTAAGCCAATGCTTGCTCGTGGAGAAATTCATGTTATTGGGGCAACAACATTAAATGAATACCGTAAGTATATAGAAAAAGATGGAGCGTTAGAGCGAAGATTTCAAAAAGTTTTAGTAAGCGAACCAAATGTAGAAGATACTATTACCATTCTGCGGGGTTTAAAAGAAAGATTTGAAATATTTCATGGCGTTAGTATTAAAGATAGTGCTTTAGTTGCAGCAGCTACATTATCTGATAGATATATAACTGATAGATATTTACCAGATAAAGCAATAGATTTGGTAGATGAAGCTTGTGCAACAATAAAAATGCAACTTGATTCTGTACCAGTTGAGCTTGATGAACTTACCAGAAAAATCATGAGTTTAGAAATTGAAAGACAAGCCATTAAAAAAGAAAAAGATGAAATTAGTAAAACGAGATTAGAAAAAATAAGTGCTGAATTAGATGATTTAAAACAAAAAGAACAAGAAATGCGAAATAAATGGGAAGAAGAAAAAGAAGTTAAAGATAATATCAATAAAAAGAAGGAAGAATTAGAACGTGCTCGTTTTGATTTGCAAACAGCTGAAAATAATTATGATTTAGAGGCTAGTGCAAGACTAAGACATGGTACTATTCCAAAATTAGAATCAGAACTTAAAAATTTACAAGAAAATAATCAAAATAGTATTTTATCGGATGTTGTTGATGAAGAAGGTATTGCAGAAATTATATCTCGTTGGACTCATATTCCAGTATCTAAGTTAGTAAGTAGTGAAAAAGATAAGTTATTGCATTTATATGACCGCCTAAAAACTAGGGTTATGGGACAAGATGATGCCCTTCATTTAGTAAGTGAAGCAATAATTCGAGCTCGTAGTGGAATTAAAGATCCTAACAAACCAATTGGTTCATTTATCTTTTTAGGTCCAACTGGAGTAGGTAAAACAGAAGTAGCTAAAACACTGGCTTATGAGTTATTTGATGATGAAAGACATATGATTAGGATAGATTGTTCTGAATATATGGAAAGCTTTAATGTATCTCGTTTAGTTGGTGCTCCTCCAGGATATGTTGGATATGATGAAGGTGGTGAGTTAACTGAAGCTGTAAGACGTAATCCTTATTCTATAGTATTATTTGATGAAATTGAAAAAGCTCATAAAGATGTCTTTAATATACTTTTGCAAATTCTTGATGATGGTAGACTTACTGATTCGCAAGGTAGATTGGTAGATTTTAAAAATACCATTATAATCATGACAAGTAATTTAGGAAGCGAATATATTTTAGATAATCAAGATAATGCAAAGGAACTTGTATTAAATGAACTAAAAAATACATTTCGCCCAGAATTTATTAATCGTATTGATGAAATAATAGTATTTAATTCTCTAAAGAAAGATACTGTTTATGAAATAGTAGATAAACTTATCGGTGAATTAAATAAGAGAATGGAACAAAATTATTTACATGTAGAAATTACCAAATCTGTTAAAGATAAAATAGTAAATGATGCTTATGATGAAAGATATGGAGCAAGACCAATTAAGAGATATATTACTAAAAATATTGAAAGCTTAATTGCTCATAAATTAATTGATGCATTTTTAAATGTTGGTTCAACTTTAGTGATTGATTTAGATGAGTCTGGTGAATTTGTTATCAATATTAAATAAACCTATTGCGTTTTGCAATAGGTTTTCTATATTTCTTCATTAATGAAATAGTCTACATTTGTCTAGTATTTGCATATATTTAATTAGGAAGGTGATTTTACATGTCTAGTTTTAAGGAAATTGTAACTAAAGCTGTTATTGGTAAAGCTAAAAAAACAACTACTAATAGTTTTTCTTTAACTCCAGAAGAAAATCCTAATACGGTATTGGGGTGTTGGGTAATAAATAATAAATTTAGTGGTACTAAAGCAAATGATGGTAGTGTAGTAGTAAACGGTTCATTTGATGTTAATGTTTGGTATTCATATGATGCTGATAAAAAAACAGCTGTAACTACTCAAAACTTTAGTTATACAGATAATTTAAGAGTTCCTCTAAAAGAAGATCATGTTCTAGATGATGCATCTGAAATTATTGTTAGAACGCTTAGACAACCAACAGTTACAAATGTTACAATTGATAATGGAGTAGTAAAACTTGATGTTGAAAAAGAAATTGGTGTTGAAATTGTTGGGGATACTAAAGTTAAAGTGAGTGTTGAAGATACTTTTGATGACTACGAAGAAATAATTGATGATGATGACTTAGAACTAAATGATGATTATTTAGAATCTGAAAATTAAAAAAGTGCTTGAGCACTTTTTTAATTTCAAAAAAAATAAAATTAAGTCAACAAAAAAAGGTTGACACATATGTTTTATTGTGGTAAAGTTATATTAGTTAATTGAAGGAGGGAAATTATGGCTGTAAAATTAAGATTAAAAAGAATGGGAGCAAAACAAAAACCGTTTTATCGTATTGTAGCTGCTGATGCACGTAGTCCAAGAGATGGAAGATTTATTGAAACTGTTGGAACTTATAATCCAGTGGCTCAACCTGCAGAAGTAAAAATTGATAAAGAACTTGCTTTAAAATGGTTAAATAATGGAGCTCAACCAACAGATACTGTTGCATCACTTTTAAGAAAAGAAGGCATCATGAAAGAATTTAAAGATTCTAAAGTGAAAAAGGGTAATTAATTATGAGTATAGTAGAGTATACAGACTTTTTGGTAAAGTCATTAGTTAGTGAACCAGATTTAGTTAAAGTTGATTTCTTTGATGCTGATGAAGATACTAAAATATTAGAAATAATAGTACCTGAAGCGGATATGAAATTAGTTATTGGTAAAAATGGAAAAAATGCTCAAGCTATTAGAACTTTAATTCAAGCTTTTGCTTTTGTTCATAAGATGCCAAAGGTAAGAATTAATATCGATGCTTATTAAAATTCTTTGAAAAATCAAAGAATTTTTTCTTTACTTTTTTTTACAAGATTGATAAAAATTATATTGCAATTAAAATTAGTTCGTGTTAACATTAAAATAGAGGAGGAAAAAAATGAAAAAATTATTAAAAGGATTAATGGTTTTGGTTGTATTAGTACCTATGATGGTTAGTGCTAAAGAAATTACAGAAGCTAGTGAACCATATTATTTGGATGGTGCTGCTAATACTTTTGTAGCGAATGGGACACCTATTGTGATTGAAGAGATTGATGGCGTAACTTATGCAATATGGGATGGAGGTAAACAAGCTTTAAATGTCGGCACTGTTGTTGTTGGAGGTTATTATAATCCAGAAGTAGATGAATCTGGTAATGTAATAGATTTAGATTCAACATCAATTACTATGAATAGTGGTAAAGTATTTGCTATTCATGGTGGTAATGCTATTGATGCTAAAGTAGAATCTTATGATAGAATTCATGTTAATACAATTAATATGAGTATTAAAAATGCTGATGTTACTGAAATTTCTGGTGTAAGTATGACATATAAAGGAGTATCTGATACTGTTGTGCCAGCAGAAATGTTTGATAATGCTAAAGAGTTTTATACTGCTGATAAAGTTAATTTTACATTTGATAATTCAACAACTAAAAGAATTTATTTTACATCATCATATACTTATGCTAAAGATGTTTTAGTAAATGTTTTAAATAATTCTGTTGTTGGAGAAACGGGAATTTTAGATGGTAGTGTAGTTGTTGCTTATAACTCTTTATCAGCTGGAACAAATGGCTTTATTGATAATTATGTTGTAAATGTTGAAGACTCTAAAGTAACACAAGTTGATGGTGGCTTAAGAGTTATGATTCAAAATATGGAAGTAAACATTGCGGGAGATTCTGAAATTGATTATATCTTTGCGGGTTCCGCTTATAGAGAGGTTTCTAAATCTGATCAAGCAACTACTTGGAATAAATTAGGAAATATTGCTTATGGTCAAGTAGGAAATATGATTATTAATATAGCTAAGGGTGTTAAATATAATAATATTTATGCTGGATTTCAATTTGCTAGCTTAAATGGTAATAGTGAATATGACAAATTTTATGAAACATTTGATGATCTAGTTGCAGCAGGCTTATCTAATGCTAAAACAGCTTTAGTCACAATAAATATTGCTCAATCACCGATGGAAAGTGAAAATACACTTGAAAGTATGATTAGTGATATTAATTTAGATAATGTTGTAGTTAATTATATAACTGAAGTGAAAGCTCCAATAGTTGATGCAACTGAAGGTGTTTTGGAAGTAGCAATAGGTGTAGTAAATACTGATGATTTAAATATTTTTCTAGATGATAATATTTTAAATAATAATGCCAAAGTTAAGGATGCAATAAATGCTGGAGATACTATTACAACTAATTTAGAAATTACAAAAATAGAAGCTAATGAAGAATTAATTGATAAAGTAAATACTCTTTTAGAAGAAATTACAGGTAATAAAATTGTAGTAGGATATTATAATATTGAATTATTAATTAATAATACTACTTTAAATACTACTCTTGGAAATATTACAGAACTTACAAATCCTCTTACACTTACAGTATTATTACCAGAAGACTTACAACAAGTAAGTGAAGGATATACAAGAACTTATTATATGTTAAGAGAACACAATGGTAAAATTGAAGTTTTAGATACAACAGTTGCTAGTGATGGTAAATCATTAACATTTGAAACTGATAAATTTTCAAATTATGCTCTTGTTTATAGTGATGTGTTAATAGAAGATGATGAGCCAGTTATTGATGAACCAGTTGAAAATCCAAGTACTAATGATAGTGTTGGTGTGTTTATGGCACTTGGAGCTATATCAGTAATTGGTCTTGCAACTGCAACAGTAGTACTTAAAAAAAGACATAATTAATTAAAGAACCCTTTGGGTTCTTTTAATCTATATTTTTATTTTTTATAAATTCAGTGAGCATTTTAGTAAGTGCTCGCTTTTCTATTCTTGATACATAACTTCTAGATATTTTAAGTTCTTTAGCTATTTCTTTTTGTGTCATTTCTAAAGTATTATATAAACCATATCTTTTAATAATTATTTCTTTTTCTCTTGGATATAATACTTTTAAATATTTATTTAAAAGCATTATATTATTTTTTATATTAATTTTATCAAATAAATCAATATCTTTATCTTTAATCATTTCAATTAAATTAATTTCATTTCCTTCTTTGTCATAACCAATGGTATCATTTAAACTTATAGTATTACCTTTATTTTTATTGCTGCGATAATACATTAATATTTCATTTTGAATACACCTCGCGGCATAAGTAGTAATTTTAGTCTTTTTATTATTTTTATAAGAATCAATTCCTTTAATTAGGCCAATAGTACCAATACTTATTAAATCATCTGTATCTTTACTATCAAATTTTTTTACAATATGAGCTACTAATCTTAAATTATGTTCAATAAGTTTATTGCGAGCAGTTTTATTACCTTTTAGCATTTCATTAATAGCAATTTGTTCTTCTTTTTCAGATAGTGGTTCTGGAAAAACATTATTTGAATAACTTCCTGTAAAAAAAATTAAATCTTTTAAAATATTAAATAGATTAAATAACATAAATACCTCAATAATACTTATGTAATTATTTTACAAATATGCAAAATATGATATAATAATTAACCAAAGGAATGTGTTTGTTATGATAAATGAACTTAAAAGTATTTTTGGATTTTATAATGCAGATTTAGAATTTTATCAAAATATAAATATTAGTAATTTTGATGATGCTTTTAATTATATAAAAAATTTAATAATAAATGATATAAAAAATGGTAATTTAGATTGGTTTGTGAGAGATTTTAATAATAAAAATTTTATTATTAAATTAGAAAAATTACAATCTTTAAATATTGAATTTGATTTAAGTGATATTTATTTATTAATTACAAAATATCCTAATATAGATAATTATTTAAATAGTTTTTTTGTTAATTTAGATTTAGTTACTGAAGAAGATATTAATAAAATAACTGATAATGAATATGTTAAAGATTTTTTAGTTACTTATGCTATAATTAAAGATATTTATAGTATTAAAATAGATAATGAAAATTTAGTAAATGGTTTTATAAGTGATAATCAATATACTGATTATATTCATGAAATAAATCAAATACCTATTATGCAACAAGATAGTGTTGTAGAAAATTATAAAAAACAAGAAGAATTACAAAAACAAATTGATTTAGGTAGAAATATTTTAGAAAATACAAAAAGAATTACATATCTTAGAAATTTAGTTGTTGAAGGAAATTTGAGATTAGTTGTAAGTATTGCTAAAAGATATCAAAATTTAGGATTAGATTTAATGGAGCTTATTAATGAAGGTAATATTGGTTTAATAACTGCTTCAGAAAAGTATAATTATAAATTGGGATATAATTTTTCAACATTTGCTGTATGGTGGATACGACAAGCAATAATGCTTTCTTTAAGAAAGAAAAGATTACTTATTTATATACCAGCAAAAATGCAAGAAAAAATTAGATATATAAAAAAAGTAAAAGTTAAATTATTTAATGAACTAGGTCGGGAAATAAGTAATAAAGATATTGCTGATTTTTTGGGGATGTCTGAAGAAGAAATTCACAATATTTTAAATTGTGCATCAGTTAGTGCTTCTCTTGATAATTTTGTTAATGAAGAAGAAACATCAACTCTCGGAGATTTTGTTGATGCAAATATTGATATTGAATATGATTATATAAATAATTCTTTAAAAGATTATTTAAATGATGCTTTACATAATTTAAGTGCTGATTTAGAGATTATTGTTAGATGTTATTATGGAATAAAAGATCCAGATAAGTATGTTGCATATTATGATGAGCCTCATACATTAGAAGAAATTGGAAATATTTTAAAATTATCAAGAGAGCGAATTAGGCAAAAACTACAAATAGCATTAAGAAAATTAAAAACTGCAACCATATTAAAAAGTTATTGGGAGGAAAGTAGTACTGCAGTTAGTTTTTGGGATTTTTTTAAAGGAGTAAATAAAGATAAAGTATTAAAAAATATAAAAAGATTAAATGAAGAAGATAGAATAATATTATATAGTACTTTTGGGTTAAATTTAGATTCTTATGATGTAGTACCTAGTAATCGAATTAAAATAAAAAGAATAATTGGTGTACTCCAAAAAATGAATGAACAACCTAAAAATAGTAAAGTATATACTTTGCAAGATAAACTTAAGTGTTCTATTAAAGATATTAATTTAATGGCTAAAGAATTTAAGAAAGATTCTGATAAAGAAATTTTATTTGTTGTTTTTGGAAATAATTTAACTAATTTAATAGATGAAGATGAATTAGATGAAGATACTTTATATAAATTACAAGTGTTATATAAAATGTTAATGAAAAATAATAAAAAGGTTGCACCAGCATTATATTTGAAAGAAATATTACAAGCAACAGATGAAGAAATAAGATTTTTAAATAGTTTAGAAGATAGAAATAGTAAAAAATATATTTTACTTAGTAAAATATATGGTCTTAATTATGATGAAATAAATTATTATGAATTTTTAGATAATAAAGAATATCATGCATATTATACTTATATTAATTATTTGAAAACACAACTTAGAAATAAAAGAAAGAAACATATTAATAGTAGTTGTTTAGTTTTAATTAATAATTCGTTATCAGAAATACTTAATATAGATAAAAATACTGTAAATAATATAGCTAAGAGTTTAAATGTTAGAACGAAACAATATGAAATATTAAGTAAAATATTTGGAGTTAATTTATCAAAAGAAGATATTTATTATGAAATAAGAGAATATAGTGAATTATATTTATATATTACAGCATTATTTTATATTAAAAGAAGTTTAAAGTCTCATAATTTATTAGATGAATGTATTTATAAATTACCTAATGATTATCAGTTAATTATATCTTTATATCTTGGAGTAATTGGTAATTTTAAGATGAGTATTAATGATTTAGCTGTAATGTTTAATACAGATGAAGAACAAATAAGTAATATAGTTAAAAAAAGTTTATATTTATTAGAAATATTATTAGAAGATATTAAAGATGAAAAATTAGGGGATACATTAAAATTAGTAAAAGAAGCATATAATGAAGATTATTAAAGAAAAGAATAAAAACTGTGATATAATTAATATGGTGAAGATGTTATGCAAAAAAAATTAATACTTGTTGATGGTAATAACTTGATGTTTCGTAGTTATTATGCGACCGCCTACAGTGGGAGAATGATGAAAAATTCTAAAGGACTTCCTACTAATGCTTTGTTTGGGTTTGCATCAATGATTAATAAAATCATAGCAGAAGAAAATCCAACATATATGGCAGTAGCTTTTGATATTGGTAAAAATTTTAGAAAAGAAAAATATGATTTTTATAAAGAAGGAAGAACGAAAACTCCAGATGAGTTAAATATACAAATGCCTATAGCTAGAGATATGTTAGATTGCTTAGGTATAAAACATTTTGAACTTGCTCCTTATGAAGCAGATGATATAATTGGGACAATTGCTAAAATGACTGAAGAAGATCCAGAATTTGCATCAGTAATTGTTTCTAGTGATAAAGATTTACTACAACTAATAAGTCATGAAACAGAAGTGAAATTATTAAAACAAACGGGATTTATCAGGTATAATTATGAAACATTTAAGAGTGATTATAAAATTGAACCAATTAGAATAATTGATTTAAAAGCATTAATGGGTGATTCATCTGATAATATCCCTGGCGTTGCAGGTATTGGTGAGAAAACTGCCTTAAAATTATTACAAGAATATCAAAGTTTAGATAATTTATATGATAATTTAGATAAAATTAGTGGTAAAGTTAAAGAAAAATTACAAGTGGGTAAAGAAAGTGCTTATATGAGTAGAGATATTGCAACAATTTATAGAGATGTTCCTCTTAATATAACACTAAATGATTTAAAACTAGATTTATCAGATGATACTAAAATTAAAGAAATGTATCAAGAATTAGAATTTTTCTCATTAATAAAGGATAGTGTAAAACCTAAAGATAATAAAATTAATTATCAAGTAATTAATTCATTAGATGAATTAATACTTGATGAAGATATTGCTATTTACTTAGAACTTGATAATAATAATTATCATATAGCAAATATTATTGGAATGAGTATTACTGATAAAGATAATAATTATTATATAAATAAGGAACTAGTTAAAGATGTTCTAGAGTTTATAAAAAATAAAAATATTATAACTTATGATTTAAAAAAGATAATAGGTAATACTAAAATATTTATTAATTCTAATTTTGATGTATCTATTGCTGCTTATATACTAGGGCTTAATTTAAAAGATGATGTTGCGTATCTTGCTAATCAATATAATAGAAATATTATGTTTTATGATGCTTTAAAGAAAAATAATTTTATAGATGTAGAAGAAATAGTAAAAAAATCTAAATTCTTATATGATATTAAAGATGAATTGGCAAGAAAAATGACTAATGAAGGATCTTATAAATTATTTAGAGATATTGAAATGCCATTAGTACCAGTACTTGCTGATATGGAAATAACAGGAATTAAAGTAGATAAAGATGTACTTGATGAAATGAAAAAAGAAATAGATGTTAAAATAGAACTTTTAGAAGATTCTATTTACAATTTAGCAGGTACAAAATTTAATATTAGTAGTCCTAAACAACTAGGAGAAGTATTATTTGTTAATCTGGGGCTGCCAAGTGGTAAGAAAAATAAAACCGGTTATAGTACTGATGTAAAAGTTTTAGAAAAACTAGCAGTTAATTATCCAATCGCAGAGAAAATATTAGAATATAGAGCTTTAACTAAACTTAATAGTACTTATATTGAAGGGTTAGAAAACTATATTTTAGAAGATGGTAAAATTCATACTATTTATAAACAAACATTAACTAGAACAGGGCGTCTTTCATCTATTGAACCAAACTTACAAAATATTCCAGTAAGGGAAGAAATGGGTAGAAAAATTAGAAAAGCTTTTGTGCCTGTTAATGATTTATTACTTAGTGCTGATTATTCTCAAATTGAGTTAAGAATACTTGCTCATATTTCTAAGTGCCCTGGATTAATTGAGGCATTCAAAAATGAAATTGATATTCATACTAAAGTAGCAAGTGATATTTATGGTATACCAACTAGTGGTGTAACTAAAACAATGCGAAGAACTGCTAAAGCGGTGATATTTGGTATTGTCTATGGTATTAGTGGTTTTGGTTTAGGAGAAAATTTACATATTTCAAAGAGTGAAGCTGACGAGTTTATCAAAAAATATTTTGAACTTTATCCAGAAGTAAAAAAATATACAGAAGATGTAGTTAAATTTGCACATGAAAATGGCTATGTTACTACACTTTTTGGTCGTAAGAGAGTAATTGATGAAATTAAAAATCCTAATTATATTATTAAGAGTACAGGTGAGAGAATGGCAATGAATACTCCAATTCAAGGTACTAGTGCTGATATTATGAAAATGGCTATGATTAAAGTTTATAATAGATTTATAAAAGAAGGTATAACTAGTAAAATTTTATTACAAGTTCATGATGAAATAATTGTTGATGTAAAAATTGATGAATTAGAAATAGTTAAAAAAATAATCAAAGAAGAAATGGAAAATGCCTATAGACTAGATGTTCCTTTAAAGGTAGAAATAGATACTGGTATAAACTGGTATGAGGCAAAGTAGGTGAATTTATGCCAGAGATAGCAGAAGTAGAAACAGTTAGAAATACTTTAAAAAATATGATTTTAGGTAAAGTTATTAAAAGTGTTAAGGTAATATATCCTAAAATACTTGATAGTAACTTAGAAGAATTTAAGAGTATTTTACCAGGTAAAAAGTTTATAGATATTAAAAGAAATGGGAAATGGTTAATATTTGATTTAGGGGATTATTACTTACTAAGTCATTTAAGAATGGAAGGAAAATACTTTGTTAAAAATCATAATGAACCAATAAATAAACATGAACACATAATTATTACATTTATAGATGATACTGATTTAAGATATCATGATACTCGTAAGTTTGGAAGAATGAAACTTATTAAAAAAGAAGAATTAGATAGTACTCCAGAGATAAAAAAACAAGGTATTGAACCAATTAGTGATAAACTTACAAAAGAATATTTATATTCAAAAATTCATAAAAGTAATTTACCAATTAAAACTATATTACTTGACCAAACAATTATCGCTGGTCTTGGTAATATTTATGCTGATGAAGTTTTATTTGCATCTCATATTAATCCTTTAAAAAAAGGTAGTGATATTACTTTAAGTGATTGTGAAAATATCAAAAATACCTCTAGAGAAATTATAACTAAAGCTATAGATTGTGGAGGAACAACTATTAAAAGTTATACTTCATCCTTAGGTGTAACAGGCAGATTTCAACAATTTTTAGCTGTTCATAAAAGAGAAAAAGAACCATGTTTGATTTGTAAAACCCCAATAGTTAGAATAAAGGTTGGTGGAAGAAGTACTTACTTTTGTCCAAAGTGTCAAAAATGATTTTATTTAAAAATGTTAAAAGAATCCTGAAAAGATAATAATTGGCATTTTAAAGTTACCAGTCAAATTTTGACTGGTTTTTGGTGCGCCGTGCATGGCATATAACTAGAGGGTGAAAGTCCCTTACACGCGTAGGTATCGACGAAGTGTTAGA
>CALVYM010000019.1 GCA_944372205.1 uncultured Bacilli bacterium | reverse complement strand
TTGGTGGAGAATGTGGGATTCGAACCCGCGACCCCCACGGTGCAAGCGTGGTGCTCTAGCCAGCTGAGCTAATTCCCCAAGAACAAGAATATCTTACCATAAAAAGGCAAAATAATCAAGCATTTTCTTCAACTATTTTTATTAAGCCCATTTCTACCTCTTCTAAGGCACGGCCTAATTCTCTTTTGTTTTTATACTCGGTTTCCTTCATTTGAAAATGTTTAGTTTCTAACATTTGTTTACTTCTAATTGATGCAACATGAACTAATTTGTATTTAGAATCAACAATATTAAGTAGTTTATCAATTGATGGGTATAACACATTCTCACTCCTTTCTCTCTTTTATATATAATACTCACTTTTTTAAATAAAATCAACAAAAAGTTTAAGATTTGACACTAATTTGACACAGTTTTCTTAAAGCATCTAAAATTACAACCATAGCCCAAGTATCTTGCTGACAATAAATTTTCAGAGCTTCATAATATAAATCATATTCTTCTTTAGTCATTTTATTGTAACTAGCATAAGCAACAATTGCCTCAGTTCCATTTTTAACTGTTAAATCTTTGTAAGATAAATCACTAAAAACCGGCAGGGTTTTTTTGATAGAATAAGAACCACTTAAATCTTTGTTATAATAATTTGGAAGACTTGCTCTTTCTTTATCAAAACCTAATTCTTCATAAAGTTCAGTTTTAGTATTAACAAGCCACAATAAATCAAAACCCCGATTATACATTTTCATAAGTTTCTCACGATATTCGGGAAATATAGCTGCTAATTCTTTAATACGGCCTTTTTCAAAAGCAACATTTTGAGCAAAAAGCGTCCCTTTATTAGGATTAATATACTTACATAAAGCTTTAACTAAGTCTTCTCTTTCATCATTATCAAAAGTTTTAGCTAAAAAGATATAATTATCTTTTTCTTTATCACATACACCTGGAGCGTGTTCAATATGCAAACTAAATTCAAAAGGAGACTGAATATATGGTTTTTCTCCACGAAATCTTGGCATAGGACAAGGCATTGTTTCAAAATCTAGATGATATATAGGATATTCTAGGGCATTTAGTCCTGCTTTTATTTTTTCGGTATCAATATATGGCTTATTAAATCTTAATGCATCTCTTTGTATTTCATGCTTTTTACTTGTAATCCAACTTTCAGGTACATCTAACATATTAATGTAACCTGCGTTAATTAATTCTAGACCTTTTAATCTTTCACCATCTAAAGTTTTAAAACCAAAGCCATTATTTAAATAATTTAAACTCGAATTTTTAGCGGGAATCATTTTGCCGCAGACAGGAGTTAAATAAATACATTCTTTAACTTTTTTTCTTTCACACCACTTACCCATAGGACATGGAGAAGCATTTAAATTAAAAAGATAATTTTCCAAACTTGATTCTATTTGTTTAATAATAGTTTGATATTCTTCAGTAACTTTGGTTAAATCAAAAAATACTATTATTTCATTTCCTTCATTATCAGGATTATAAATAGCTTTTTTGCCTTCATAAGTTCCATCAAAAACATAGTTATGATTAAGAACAGCAAGATAATAGTGAACATTTTTTAATTTATCTTCATTGTGCGATTCTTTGTATTCACCTTCTAGAATAAATCTTTGAATAGCTAAGTCAAAAATATAAGATCCAACAGAACTATACCTATCAAATAATTTTTCTTTTTGTTTTAAGTAAGCCTCCGAAGACATTTCAGTATCTAGTGGATATCCATCTACTTCATCTTTTAAATAATAACAATTCTTTTCTTTGTCAAAATGAAATATGGAATATTTTTCTCCTTTTTTGTGACTAGCTTTTAAATTAACATATTTATTTGATGTTGTTGCTTTAACCTCAATTATATTTATATCACTAGATACTTCATTATAAATATCAACATAACAAATATATTTAATACCATTTTTATTAAATTCAAAAGATTCTTGATTAAAGGTATCCTCCGCATAGATACTTTTGCCACCGAAATACTTTTGAGTTATGCGACCAGCTTCAATTTCAACCATTTTATAATAAGGCATCATAGCTTCTAATTGTTTATTGACTTTATTAGTTAAATCAACTTCATAAGTATCATCTTCAAAAATACTACCTAATATTTCTTTTAGTTGTTCGCTTTCTTCTTCCTTCTTATATTCCTTATATGTAATATCGGCATCTAATTTTTCGCATTTTATTTCTTCTAATGCCGCATATCTCGGACAACGACTATAATTGATAAAATTAGTTTTAGTAATTGCCATTAAGCTAAAACCTCTGCAGTTATTTCATTATCTTTATTCGTGATTTTAACTCTTAAGTCATTTAGAGTATCTTCACTATTTCTTGGATCTTTTACGACACCTTCTGAATTAGAAATGATTACTCCTGCTAAAGCAAGTTCTTCAACGGTCATATAGATATCACTAGATTCCGCAAATAATTCTTCATGTCCTTCAGCATATATTGTTGCATTTTTTTCAATTGCTGCTATTTTTAAATTATATAAATCTTCTTCAAAATCAACTTCAAAAGCATAAGAAAACATATTAGCTATTACAAAGTATCCAACTGTAAAAACCGCTAAAAGAGCTATTAAGCCAATTTGTCCAGCACCCCTATTATTCTTCATTTTTTTCCTCCAATTTTGTAAATCCACGATATTCCCATAATGGAAATTCATCTCTTATTTTCATTATTTCACTAAGCATTTTTGTTTTTAGCTTATCTCCCTTAAACTCAAAATATTTGGTTACTGTTTCTTCAAGATTTTCTTTAGCAATTTCTTCTTCATTTAAAGAATTATATAAATAAGGAATTACTATATGCTTATCAACAAATTCTATATCTTTATTTCTAAATACATAATTACTTTTTAACATTTTAATAATTTTTTTATAACTCTTAATATTATGATGATATAAAGAATTACCCATTAAAGTATAATCTTTATTAGTAAAATATTTATATTTCTTATTTTTTAAATATTTATCAATTCTTTTTTTATTAGATAATTTAGTACTAATAATCTTTTTACTATCTATTTTATATTCTTTTTTATAATAGTAATTCATTTTAGGAATAATTAATTCTTTATCAAGAATACCACTAATTATAATATCAAAATACTTTCTATCAACTACTCCGTAGGCAATAATTACCCCATCAACTAATTTATAAATTCGATCCCATTTTTTAATATAGGTTATAACTTCCTTATCCTTTAAAATATTACTAATTAAATTTTTAATATCTTTAGGTATAACTAAGTCTTGTTCTTGAATTAAAATATTTTTGCTAACTAAATAATTTATAAATTCTCTATTTTCTAATAAAAAATCATTATTTATTTTTTTAGTCATTAAATGTTTTAAAATATTATAATCTTCTAAATCTAGAGACATTATAATATATTTAATATAAGTATTTTGAATTTCTGTTATATCATCAATTAGTTTATCTTTTTTGGCATTTTTAGTTTCTATTTTTATGCCACCGTAGATTTCTCTTAAATTATTATAATCATTTATTATGTTAATTAATTCATCTTTCTTTAAATTATTTAAATAAGTAATGTAGTTATCTCCTATAATCATTTTATCCACCCATAATAATTATATAATAAAATTCATTATATTTCTATGGAAAATTTATGAAATATAGAAAAAAAGAAGTCTTAACGACTTCTTGATTCTTCTTGCAAAATGTTAGCTACTAATCTTCTTATGTAATAATGATAATTTTTATATACTAATGGTATATTGTTTTCTTTAAAATAATTCATAACTTCTATTTTAATTTCATCAGTGATTTCAATACCTGCGATACTTAATTTTTCACTTTGAATTCTTTTAAAGAAATCTTCTTCGGATAAAACTATTCCACCATATTTAATAGCAAGTTGATTGATAACGCTGCTTTCATGGTTATTTTTAGCAATACCTGCTTCTCTTAAAGAAATGTTTAATTTACGAATGTCTATATCACTTATAGCATAATAATCTAATATATCCATTTTTCTAACTACACCATTTTCTTCAATTCCATTATCATACATATCAATTAAAAGATTTTTAACAACATTCAAATCTGTTATTTTATGCATAATTTCCCCCTTAACAGGGTTTATGATAACACATTTTTTAGAAAAATGCAAATACTTCAAAATAAAAAGGTAAGTTTATACCTTTTTAAGAGCATCTATCAAAGACATTTTCACAAACATTTTCTTCACAGCAAGTATAAGCCGGTTCATAAGTATGTCTATAAACATGATGATTTATAATTCTTGTGTTACATGGAATAATGTGAGGTACATTATAACAAATATATCTATGACATACTCTTTCCCTAGGGCATTCATAAATTGGCATACATCCGCAGCCATAATTCATTCCCATATCCATACAATTATTCACATTCATTCCGCTAGAACAGGTACTATTTTCTCCCATAGCTTTATTATCATAAGCCTTAGCAGTTATATCTTCATAACTTTTTTCATTAAAATAATTCATAATCAACATTCCTTTCTAGTGTATCTTATGAGTAATTTAGATATGTGTCTAGGGATTAGCACAAAAAAAGCAACTTATTTTGTTGCTTTATCTTTAGGAAATAAGAATTCTCTAGAATTGTAATAATATTGACAACCAGATACAACAGAAAGAATTGTTGCGGCGATTAAAAATAAATCAGCAATAGGAAGTCCAATAAGTTCAAATGGTAAATTGTAAAATAAAGTTAGGGTTAAACCACACATCATACAAATTGTTTTTAATTTTCCAAGTATGGATGCCGCAACAACCTTACCTTTGTTACCACTAATCATTTTACATGAATCTACTACAATATCTCTAGTTATAATAACTACTGGTATAACTACAGAAATAACACGGTAATAAGCAAGAACTATAAGTAAACCATTAACTAATACTTTATCAGCTATAGCATCTGCAACTTTTCCAAAGTCAGTAACTAAATTATTCTTTCGAGCTATGTGGCCATCTAAAAAGTCAGATACTGATGCTATTAAGAATAAAATTCCCACAATTATGTATTTTAAATCAACTTGAGAAATATTACCTACTTGATAAACCGGCCACTCAACTCCTAAGGAATACCATGGCATTAACATAATTATTAAAATTATTACAGCCATTATGATTCTAGCTATCGTTATTTTATTTGGTAAATTCATACTACTTTCCTCCATAACTTATTGTATCTGTTACATTCTTATTAATTGTTACTTGTTTTACTGACCAAAATACAGCAATACAAATCATTAAAAATATAAAAATATAAATCACAATATATACCCAACTATTGTATTTCTTACTCTCTTTAGTATATGGTGATGCTACTACCTCATGATTTTCCTTTTTTTCTTCTTTTAATTTTAGTTCAATAGTTTTTTCAATGTCTTTAATAGGAATTTTGGAAGTATATTCAAACATGTATTCATTGAATTCATCTATTATAGCTTTTTCATCTAAACCTAAATACTTGGCATAATTTGTAATATACTCTTTTAATTCAAAAATATTTTTAAATGCTCCGGTGCGGCCATCTTCAATATTTTCTAACATTTCAACTTTAATATCTAAATCTTTACTTGCTTCATTCAAACTAACACCTGATGATTCTCTGGCACTTTTGAGCATCTCACCAATTTCGTTCAAAATCTCACTCCTCTTTTATGAAAAATAAAAAAATAATTCTTTATAAGCCATGTTCTGTACTTTCAATTTGAAAGTGGCAAATATTTATCTCCTGCAAGCAGGCCCTATTTCAGTTTGATTCCCAAAATAGAACTCCCCTACCATAATTTGGGTTTCTCACTCGTGGGGTTTACCGCGTTCCACTCAACTCGTTTCCAAGTTGACTCGTCTCTATGGCACTTTATGTTTACTAAAACCATTTAACAGGTTTCCTCAACGCCGTTAGCAAAAGCTACCCTAGGTTATTTTTTCCCTAGGCACGAACACTACAAGCATCACAGCTTGTGTGAGCATGGACTTTCCTCTACATTACAATATATGCAGCATTTGCCCAAGAATTATTCATTATTACCATAAACAATTTTTTCTAAATTACTAATTCTTTTTAGAAGATCAACATTACTAATAGTTCTTGATGGAGCATTATTAGTAGAATCTACTTCACTTTGTAATCTTCTAATTTCTTGTTTTAATTTTGAATTATCTTCCATTAAATTCTTAATATCTTTTTCTAATTTTTTAATAATATTTGCATATTCTGTATAGTCTCTAATAACCATATCCAAAAACTTATCAACCTCTTGAGGTCGATATCCCCTGGCATCCACCTTAAATTCTTTTTCTAATATTTCTTGTGGTGTTAAATAGAACCTATCATTATACAAAATATCACCTTCTAACAAGAAAATTATATCTTATTTTAAAGTACTTTGTCAAGACTAACTCATAAGTTAAGACATCAATGAATGGCTTTTAAAATAGCATATCTTCAATAATATCTTCATCTGTTGTTTTCTCATCATTTTCTTCAGTATTATCAACATTTTCTTCTTCATCTTTTGTATCAAGCTCTTCAGAGGTTGCTTCCCTACTATTTACAACATAAAAAGTTATTTCGGAAATATTACCAAGGAATGTGGAAATGTGTTCACTTTGATCTCCAATTAAACCAACATTAACACTACTATTATAATGTTCATTATCTGGATCAACATATTCTATATTACACATTATACTATGTTTACTACAATACTCTTCAGCTTCAAGCACGGTTTTACCAATAAAACTAGGAAGTACTTCACTTGATTTTTCGCTTCTTAGTCCTTTACCAGGACTATAAGTAACATACTCTTCATTTACTGAAAAGCTAAATGTTTTAATGTCTTCTTCCTCTTCTTCTCCTAGAGTTACTTTTAGTGCATGTCTTATATCTTCCAGAGAATCTTTGAAATATCCTTGAGCAGAAGTATTCATACCCATACTTGGCATATAAACCGGCAAGCTATATGTTTCTAAGTAAGCTTTATTAATACTAAGCAAGTCTTCTCCACTTAAAACATTACTTACCATGCTTTTAATAACGCTATATCCTGATAAAATTGTATTTACATCCATATTAGTAGCTATATTATTACTTACAGCATTTAAAATATCTTGTAAATTTTTAACACTGCTAAAACCTAAAGCTTTATTGGCAATAGCTTCAACTACTTGTTGTTGGTGTCTTATTCTATCTAAGTCACTACCTATATATAAATGTCTATTTCTCGCATAAGCTAGGGCTTGTTCTCCATTTAGAGTTTGCCATCCCGGTTCAATACATACTAGTTTATCCCCAAATTGTCTATCAGAATTTTGTTCACACATCATTCCATCATATTTATCGGCATTATAAGTTGGTGCTTCAACATCAACTTCAATTCCGCCGATAGCATCAACAAGTTCTACTACCCCTTTAAAATTAATCTTAACATAATAATCAATATCTACATCTAAAAAATTACTAACCGTATCTATAACACAACTTGTCCCATAGGCGGCCGAAGAATTAATTTTAGCATAATTATCACTACGACAAGCAATTGGTACAAAAGTGTCCCTTGGAATACTAACCATTGTTGTTTGTAATGTATCAGGATTAAAAGTAATAATCATTAAAGTATCTCCATTAAATGCCGCATTAGCATTTAAGCCATCATCTTCAGAATCTACTCCTAAAAGTAAAAATGTAAGTGGTTCTTCAAAAGTTTTATTACTTGATAAAACTAAATCTTGGTTTTCTCGCTCTTCACTATATTTATATAAAACTTTAGTATCACTAGCAATATTTTGGTAATCCTCTTCTTCATTAAATAATGTTACATAATTACTTGGAACAAATATAGCATCAATATCTCCATTATATAAATCTTTAAGCATACCATAATAGTCACTATATTCTTCAATGCTATTTACTAATTTTTCTTCACTATATAATTTTTGAGCAAGTATATTACCTTCAATTTCTTCTGTATCATCAATCATACCTAAAACAGAATCATTATTAAACTCTGTATCTTTTAGCGATATCAACAAACTTGTATATACTAAATTTTCATCATCAGTCATATTACTTAAATTATTATAAATCATATTTATGTAATATGAAGCAATAATAAATATAATAATAAATATAAATGATATTATTGAAGTAATAACTACTCCTTTATATTTTCTTTTAAGTAAATTTAATAAATTAATAAATAAATATAAAATAAGATATAAGATAAAGAAAATAATAAAAATTATTCTAATAGCTGTTTCAATCCCTGTTAAACTAAGTAAACTTTTTACAAAGAAAAACAAAGAAATTATATAAAGAATTCCTATTAAATAATATAAATATCTATATATTCCTTTAGATCTTTTTAATTTTCTAAATACTTTCTTCATCCTTTTTATTCTCCAACTTCATATTCTACTACATATAATTTATCTTCCAATTTAATTAAAGTAATTGTAGCTTTATCATCATAACCTAAATCACTTACATATTGCCAAGATAAATTTACAACATAAGAATTATAAGTATCTTCATTAATAGTATACTTTCCTTCTTCAGTACTTAATACTTCAATACTAGATACTTCTGGTAAAGTTTGTTTTCTTTTGCCACTAGAATTATTTTCTATATGTTTATATATAGTATCTTCAACATTTAATTTAAAATTATCTATAGATTCCGGATAAACATATTCAGTACTACCAACATCATATTTATTAATTTTATTATTCATTGTAAATAAATCAATAACAAATAATTTAGCTAATGTACTGGCATATGAGCTATAATCTATTTCATTACTATTTAAAATATTTTTCAATTCTTCATATGTACTTTTCATAAGTTTAGTATCTCGATCATCTAAGTTATATCCATAATCTTTAATACTATCAACAACATTTACTACTTCTTCTTCCGTTTTATTAGTAAATATTTTTAATACTATGAAAAAGCCAACAATAAGGACTATTAATATTGGTATTAATATTAATAGTCTTTTATATTTTTTCTTCATATCAATCTCCCATCATGGAAATATTATCAAGTAAATCATAAACGATTATTAAATTAGAAATATTAAGTCTTTGTTCTGTAATTAAGCTTAAATTACTAATATATTCTTCATCAATTACCGTATTCTCTCCAAGTACTCGATATTCTCCCGTAGAATTATTATAATATATTTTCTCAGTTAACATATTACCATTTGGAAAAACTATTAAATTATCTTCTTTAGCATTAAATATGTCTTCTCCAACAGTATATTTATTATATAATCCATACATATTTAGTATGGTTGGAGCAATATTATACATACCTGTATAATACGTAATTTCTCCCTTAAATACTTCTTTTAATTCTTTATTTTTTGTCCAAATAATAAGTGGTGTTTTTTTATTAAGTTCATGATCATAATAATCATATTCTATGTATTCTGGATCACCCTCTTCATATGTTTCACCAGTTTCAGGATTTAAATTATATAAATAATTTATTTCACTACGATTAAGTTTTGCATCATGATCTCCAAAAAAGACAAATACTGTATCATCAAAGGCATCAGATTCATTAATATAATTTATAAAATCACCTAGAGCCATATCTGCATAGTTGGCACTTTTAATATACTCACCAACTGCTGTATCTGATAGATAATCAACACTTATTACTTCTTCTTCTAAAGTATCTGGATTAACTTTAGTATAATGACTAGTTAAATCTAAATTACTATATGGAGCTGCTGCTTTAAATGGAGAATGATTTGATAAAGTTATAATATAGCCCATATAATTTTCATAAGTATTTTCAATATTTTCTACAATAGGTATGGCTTGCTTAAAGAATAATCTATCATTAATACCTAAATTAATTACATCTTCCTGTTCATAAGTAAATGATTCTTCAAAATACATTCCTTCATAACCAAGGGATGGATGAGCTCTATCTCTACTCCACATTGTATTTTGGTTTCCATGCATACTAAATGTATAATATCCAAGCTCTTGTAAATATTTTGGTATTGTAAAATATTCTCGATCATAATAACTTGTAAATACTGCTCCACTTGCCGCAGGCATTAAACCAGTAAGTAAAGTAAATTCAGTATCAGATGAAGTACCTGTGCTTACTTGAGGATAGAAGTTTGAGAAAAACATTCCTTCACTAGCTAACTTATTTAAATTTGGAGTTACTTCTGATCCATTAAATTCTAAATCCATTAAGTAAGTTTGCATACCTTCCATATGAACGAATATAATATTTTTACCCTTTAATATACCTGTATATTCATTGTCTTCATGTTCTTCTAAATTATCAAAATATTCATTAAAAATAGCTTCGGCTTCTTCAACTCCAAACAAGCTACTAAGTTTAGTTCTAACAACTTGCACAGTATCATTTGTTTGAAACATTAAAATACCAAATCTTTCAACTACATACTTTCGATCCCATTGTTTAGCAAGTCGTGAATAATCTGTACCTGTTGCAGTTCCAAAACTATACCCAAGACAAAGCACCCCAATTAAAATGGTTGTAACTACCATTTTTTTACCTTTTTCAATTTTATCTATAAAATAATAATAAGATGATGATAATAATTTTTTATGAATTACATAAAATATGATAGGTATAAGTATATACATTATATCTAATACACTTAATTTCTCATAGATAGATCCTGTAACCGTTTCTGCTTGAGAGACTGTTGATAAATAGCCAACTGATGCAAAATCTGCATAGAATTTATAATAAATAGAGTTAATAACTTCTATGGTTGTAAATATTATTAACCATATAAAATAATATTTAAACTGATTTTTAGGTTTAACAAAATAGCCAAAACCTCCAACAAGTAAAATTATCCCTAAATCTGTTATAAATGGTTTAAAGCTAAAAAAATCACCTATAGTAAAGTATCTTACAAAAGTTGTACCAATTATAGCAAGTATGACATATGATATAAACAAACGGTTTGTAATTATATATTCAACAATACTTTTACGAATTGTTTTTAATGTTTTATTTATTTTTTTCTTCATATTTTCCCTTCTTACAAACAATATTATAGCAATATTTACATTTTTAATCAATTATTGTTGCAAAAAAAGTAGAAATTTGATACAATTTATTTACGCAGGTGTAGTACAGCGGTTAGTATGCGGCCTTGCCAAGGCTGAGACGGCAGTTCGATTCTGCTCACTTGCTCCATTGAGGTTGAAAGTCGCACATTTGGCGATTTCTATATAAAGAAAAGTTCATAGTATTTGATGCTATGGACTTTTTTCATGCTCAAAGAAGGGATGAATATTTATGAAAACAGTCATAACAGAATTACCTTTTCCTTGTGAAATTAAAGACAAAATTAAAATGAAAGTTAGTACAGGAAACTTGGAAATTAATTTTTTACCGGGACACCTTATCAAAATTAATAATACCAATATCAGTATAGAAGAACCACATAGAATTATTGTAAAGAAATATAATATGGTATTACTGGCTATGTTTTATGAAAACGAAGATAAAATATATTTACCAAATAATAATATTATAATTACTTTAACTAAATATATTTCTATTCTAAATTCTATAAATAAAAGTTAATTTTACAGTTTATTTTTAATATTTTTCCTTATGAATTATGACATTTTATGATTTTTAGCTCTACTATATTTAAGATTACACTATCCATAAAATTTCCTACTGACTTTTCAGGTATTGTGAAAAGTTATATACTTTCCACTACCTATATTTCCTTTCTTTATTGAGAATAATCAACATTTTTGTTAATCACCTCTATTTTTTATCTATTTTATCTATTAAAAAAATGACAGATACCTGTATAATTATTTTAGACTATATAGAAAGAAGGTATCTGTCATGTCTAAAATTTTATCACTTATTGTTCAAATTTTAAATACTTTTAATAAATTTATTTGGAAAATTATTAAATTCTTATCCAAATATATAGAAATTGATGATATTAATCATGATAATAATGATATTGCTAATATTAAATATCGTAGATTTAATGTTAAACCTACTCCTCCAATTACTAGGTTGTTCAATTCTTTCTGGATATGTTATTTTAGCATATACTTTATTCTCTGTTCTAAACTTTTCAAGTACCCTATAAGTTGCTTTGACTAAAGAACAGTCTCCAAATTCATAATATTCTTCTATTTCATCAACATCATCACCAGCATATTTGGCAACTTTAATTGAAACTCTGTTATTATCCGCTAAAAGATATGCAACATAATTATATTTTCCGTCTCTTGTAAAAAAGCCCAATTGTCTTTCAAAATTATCACCAACTTCAAAACCTTTTTCAGCATAATATATTTTTAAGTCAGTAAAAGTTAAATCTTGTCTTGGAGAAATAATATTTTTTAAAGAGTTTTTTGTTCTTTCTCTAAACATTTTATTTATTAAATGTTCATCCATTTTTTCATTAGAACTCCCAACTCTAATAAAACAACTATCTGGAGTCATTCCCATTCCTTTTATATGATATGGAGTTTCATATCCTTTCGCTATTGTTATCTTTAAATATTTCTTGTCTTCTTTTGTAAGTACTTCTAAGTCAAATAATCCTAAAACAGATGGTTCAATATTTGAAATTATTTTATCTTTTACTTTTCGCTGAAATAAATCCATATTATTTTTTAATCCAACTACATTACCATTATCATCAACACCAATATAAATACTACCACCATCTTTATTTAAAAAGGCTATAACTGTTTCTTCTAAATCATCTACTAATTTAACTTTAAATTCTATTCTTGAGTCTTCAATTGCATCTATCATTTTTACACCTCCAATTATTGTTAAATTAATCATATCACATTTCCTAGTAATTTTTTCTATTATATGGTAAAATAATTTCAAGCAACAAGGCTTATCAAATTATTTCACCTTTATGGTGCTATTATATAGCCTAGTTTAGGCTGTCCTTTATTGGGGAGCATGTAGTTATTAGTGATGGATGTATATACAAAGTAAAATGAGCCTGTCAATGACTAACCAAGTCTTCCTATATAAGTACATACCTATAAATTATATAGGTATAGCTGGATGGCCTGTTCCATTTAATAATCACGTTTATATGGATAAGCCTCCAGAAATATATTTATAGAGGTATAAATAATCCATAGTTTTAACTATTTTTACTTATAAAAATAGAATAAATAAAAAATAGTTAATATAAGTGATTTTTCACTTACAAAAACTATTATACGAGGAGATGTTATTATGAAACCAGGTTTAGGTGTTGGCGTATTAATAGTAAAAGAAAACAAAATTTTATTAGGTCTAAGAAATCCCGATAAAATGAAAGCTAGTAGTGAATTGCAAGGACAAGGAACATGGACAATGCCAGGTGGAAAAGTTGAATTTATGGAAACGTTAGTTAATGCTGCAAAAAGAGAATTAGAAGAAGAAACTAATTTAAAAGCTACAAAATTAGATTTTCTGTGTATATCTGATGATATGACTGATACTGCACATTACGTTACTGTTGGTTTTATTGTTAGAGAATATAATGGAGAATTAAAAACAATGGAGCCAGAAACCATATTAGAATGGCAATGGTTTGATTTAGATGAATTGCCAAAAAATCTATATAAACCAAGCCAAAAATGCATAGAAAAATATAAAAAAGGATTAATTTATGAATAAATATTATCCAACAAAAGAAATAAATTATGCCTGGCTATTGGAAATGAATCAAAATAGAACGATGGATGGAATTAAAAATATTATAGGTATTATTATTGAGTATAATAATGAAAAACTTTTTTATTCAATTTTAGACGACTGTTTTTTTAAAACATTGCCATCAAGTGAAGAACGAATTAATAATTTTGAAAAATATGCAAATAGAATTTTTGTTGAAGTTTATGATATCAATAACCCATATATTACACCTATAGGAATTGGATTATATAAAAGATTGGGAAAAGAATTTTTAACTAAAGAAGAAATAATTGCCAATAGGCAATTTATAAGAGGATATTATAGTGATTTTGGTCATGATACATATGCTGATAATAATGTAGATTACAATAATAGTTCAGCAATAAGTGAAAATATTATAAATTCAGTGTCAGAGTATGAACAAAAATTAGGAAGGCCAATAACATATGATGAAAATCATATATATGGACCTAAAAAAACATTAAGAAAAGTTTAAAATATATAATTTTCAAATTAAATAAATT
>CALVYM010000018.1 GCA_944372205.1 uncultured Bacilli bacterium | reverse complement strand
AAAACCATGATGTATTAGACCATCATGCATCAGATGTAGCTAATGCAAAAATTGAGGGATACGATGAAGGCCATGATCAAGCCAAGAAAAGTATTTCTAAAAATATGATTAATGCTGGAATAGATAAAGAAACAGTAGCTAAATGTACTAATTTAAGTATAAGTGAATTAAATAAATTATTAATGACTAGTTAAAATGATATCCTTATTTTAAGGATATCTTTTAATATATGTAGTTATAAAATGCAAAAATTTGCTTTTTTATTATATTTAATATATAATTAATGTGGTGATTACTTATGCAGATTGAAAAAGTGTGTGAACCAATTATTACAGTAAGAAGAAGTCAGTATCCTACTGATAACTTACCAGAATTTTTACTAGTTGGTAGAAGTAATGTTGGTAAAAGTAGTTTTATTAATACTTTAATTGAAAGGAAAAACTTTGCAAAAACTTCATCTAAACCAGGAAAAACACAAACTCTTAACTTTTATTTAGTTAATGATGCTTTTTATTTAGTTGATGTCCCTGGTTATGGATATGCATCAGTAAGTAAAGACAAACAAAAAAAGTTTGGTTTAATGATTGAAGAATATTTAAAAAATCGACCAAATCTAAAAAATGTCTTTTTACTTATAGATTATCGGCATAAACCAACTGAAGATGATTGCCTAATGTATGAATTTTTAAAATACTATAATTTAGATATAACTATAGTAGCCACTAAGTATGATAAAATTGGTAAGAATAATCGATTAAAACAAGATAAATTAATTAAAGATACATTAAAAATTAGCGAAGATGATGAATTTATAACATTTTCAACGATAACTAAAAAGGGCAGAAGTGAAATATTAGATATTTTAGAAAGTAGGATAAAATGAAAAAAAACGGGTTTACATTAGTTGAATTACTAGCAGTTATTATTATTTTAACATTAGTTATTACCATTGCTTTTGTTAGTGTCACAAGAATTAGAGAAGAATCTTTAAAAAAAGTTGTTGAAACTAAAATAGAACAAATCGAACAAGCGGCGATTCTTTATGGTCAAGAAAATCCTAATATTATTAAAACAAGTTGTACAGATCATGAAAAGACAGTTGTAGAAGCAACAAATTATACACCTAGTTTTTGTGTTACTGTAACTGCTGGAGTATTAATAGATAACAATTTTTTTGAAAGTAGTTATTTAGATGAAGTAAATGGTAAAACAGATTTAATCAATGATGTAACAGGTAAAAGTATGCGGGAAGATACCGTAATTATATATCGGAGAAATAATCGTATTTATTCCATAATTGATGAAGTAAAAAGTAACGAGGTATAAAAATGAAAACAGTATGTTTAATAGGTAAACCTAATGTTGGAAAAAGTAGTATCTTTAATAGATTAATTAAAGAAAAAAAAGCTATCATTATGGATACTCCAGGTATAACTAGAGATAGATTATATGGCGTAGTTAACTATAATGATAAGTCTTTTTATTTAATCGATACTGGAGGTATATCTTTAGAAAATGGTGACTTTGATAAAGATATACTTATGCAAGCCGAGCTAGCCATAGATGAGGCCGATATTATTCTTTTTGTTGTTGATGGCCTAGAAGAACTTGATAAAACTGATCATTATATTAAAGATTTATTACATAAACAAACAAAAGAGGTAATTGTTGTTGTAAATAAATTAGATAATTCTAAAAGAATGGATAATATCTATAATTTTTATGAACTAGGCTTTAGTAAAGTAATGGGAGTTAGTGCTGAACATAATTTAGGATTTAAAGAATTACTTGATGAAATTACTAATGATTTACCTGAAGATGTAATTGATGATAATAAAACTCTTAAGTTTTGTGTTGTTGGTAGACCAAATGTTGGAAAAAGTAGTTTAATTAATGCCCTACTTAATGAAGAAAGAACCATTGTAAGTGATGTTGCAGGTACAACAAGAGATGCCATTGATACCACTTTTAAATATAATCATGAAGAATTTACAGTTATTGATACAGCAGGAATGCGTAAAAAAGGTCGAATTTATGAAAATGTAGAAAAATATAGTTTAATAAGAAGTCTAAAAGCAATAGATCGTAGTGATGTTTGTGTTATTGTAATTAATGCTGAAGAAGGTATTATTGAACATGATAAACATATAATTTCTTATTGCCTAGATGCCGGTAAAGGGATAGTTGTTTGTGTTAATAAATGGGATACTGTTAAAAATCCAGATCAAGATATTAAGCATTGGCAAGAATTAATTAAATATGAACTTAAGTTTATTCCTTATGCTAAAGTAGTATTTTTAAGTGCCTTAACTAAAAAAAGAATTAATACACTAATGCCAGAGATTATTAGTGCTTATGAAAATAATAAAAAAGAAGTTAAAACATCAGTGTTAAATAATATTATCATGGATGCAGTATCACTTCACCAACCACCTTCTTATAAAGGAAAAAGACTTAAAATATATTTTGTGCATCAAGTAGATAATAAACCTCCAAAATTTGAACTACAAGTAAATGATAAAAAACTAGTTCATTTTAGTTATGAAAGGTATTTAGAAAATCAACTTAGAGATAATATTGATTTTAGTGGTACTCCAATAATATTACAATTTAAAAATAAGGGTGAGTAACTCTTTTTTTTAAATTCATATAATATATTGGGTGATTTAATGAAATTTGGTGATGATTTTTTTAAAAAAGTAGAAAAGAAAACCAATGTTAATAAAGAAACAATATTGGGATTAGCTCAAAAACTTCAAAATGGTAATATGAAAGATGAAAAAACAATTAGAGAAGTCATCGACACTTTAAGTATTATGACTGGTAAAAAAGTAGATAAAAATTTGAGTGATAAAATAGTTAACAAAATAATTAATGATAAAGTACCTGATAATGTAGATAAAATGTTTTGAGATTGACATTCAATCAAAAATATGATACAATAACCTCTTCATTAAAAAGAGGAGTTGAGTTTATGGAAAAAATTGAAGAGCAAAGACATTTTTTAGCATTACTTAGAAGGCCAGGAGATTATGTATTTATAGATACATCTAAATTAGACATTGCTTATGGTAATTATTATTTGTTTTTACAAGATATTGATGCTTTTACGCTTAGATTTACTAAAGATGAAATTATGGCTTCAATAAGAAGAGCGAATATTGCTGATGAATCATATATAAATGGTAAATTAGTAATTCAAGATAATCAAAAACATAATCCACTTCCTGTAATAGATAAAAGTTTTTATAATGATTTTAATATTGAAGAATATTTAAAAAGTAAAATAAGGGATAAAAATAAATTAAATACTATAATAAATAAATTTGCATCTATAATAAATGATGATGTATCAAATAAAGATTTTAAAGATTACTTAAAAAGCGGAAATGTTGATATTGCTATGAATGTTTTATTTAATTCACCATATTTATTACAAAGAAAATTCATTGTTTATTTAGTAGAAGAATATAATAAAGAAAAAGAAATAGATAAAGAAGTAGAATTAATTAGAGATAAAGCAGCATAATGTTGCTTTTTTCTGTTAAAATTAAAGAAATTGTATTATAATATATAAAGGAGGTACTATGTTTAAGAAAAAAAATAACATTGATACTGATGGTTTAAATGAAATAATTTATTTAAGTAAAAACATTTTGAAATTACTTTTTATTGTATTAATTATTAGTATTGTCTTAGTTGCTGTAATGCTTTGCAGAGAAATTGGAATATTCCGCTTTATTGGTAATGTTTTAAGTGTTATTTCACCACTATTTATTGGATTTATTATTGCTTGGTTATTTAATCCTTTAGTTAATAAAATGACTAAAAAAGGCATGTCTAGAATTATTTCATCAATTATTGTTTATGTTATATTTATTTTATTTTTAGTAGTCTTTTTTAGAGTATTTATTCCCATTATTTATAATGAATTAAATGAACTTATTGGAACTATTCCATCAATTATAAGTGATATTACTAACTTTATTAATAATCTATTTACTAAGATTGATGATGTTGAAGGTTTTGATATTGCTGCAATTAAAGATGGAATACTTGATGCTATAACCGCTTATGGGAATAGTATATCTTCTAATTTACCTACAACTATTATGAATATTATGGGTAGTTTATTTAGTGGTCTAGGTAGTATCTTCTTTGGTCTTATAATTGGTCTTTATATGTTATTTGATTTTGATAATGTTACAGTTCTTTTTTTAAAACTTATTCCGAGTAGACATCAAATGGAAATTGCAGGTTTACTTGATAAAATAGGAATAGAGGTAAGAAAAACAGTTAATGGCACATTACTTGTTGCTTGTATGGTCTTTGTTTGTGATACTATTGGGTTTTCCATTATTGGTTTAAATTCTGCACTTTTATTTGGTTTATTCTGTGGTATTACCGATTTAATACCTTATATAGGTCCATGGCTTGGAACGGCAATTGTAACAATAGTTGGTCTTACTCAAAGTCCTTTAGTAGGTCTTGGAGTATTAATAATTGCAGTAATTGTTCAAATGGTAGAAAGCTATGTTTTACAACCAGTTGTTATGAGTAAAGCAACTAACTTACATCCAGTAACAATTATTTGTGGATTATTAATATTTGGTCATTTCTTTGGTATTGTTGGAATGATTCTAGCAACCCCAATTATGTCAATTATTAAAGTTATATGGCATTTTATTAATGATAAATTTGAATTATTTGAAAGAAAAAAAGTACAAAATGTTGAAGAATCTAGTTAACTATGATATATTATTGTTGTAGTCGTTGAATTAAGATGATAAATAATTGTTTTCCTAGAGATTTAGTGGTTGGTGGAAACTAAAATAATGGTTATTTATTTGCTACTTAAGGAGACTAATCGTTTGACCGCGTTAAGGTAAATTAAGTTAAATAAAAGGATGGTACCGTCGCAAGACTCCTTGTACTTTCCTTTTTTGTTTTTGAGGAGGATTTATGAAAATATTTGTTGTTGGGGGTAAAAGTGGCTCTGGCAAAGGTGAAGTTGCTAAAATGATTGAGGAATACTACATTTATAAATTAAAGAAATGTGTAGTAACTGAATTTAGTAAGTATTTAAAGGAATTTGCTAAAGAACTTACTGATTGGGATGGAATAAGTCAAAATAAACCAAGAGATTTCTTGCAAAGTTTTGGTTCAACTATTAGGGGCTATGATAAGTATTTTTTTACTAAAAGAATGATCGAAGATATTAATATTTATGCTCTTGCTAATATTGATGTTGTAATTATATCTGATGCGAGAATGCCAGAAGAATTTGAAGAAATGAAAGAAAATTACGATGATGTTTATAGTATTTTAGTAGAAAATCAATTTGCCAAAAGCAAATTAACAGTAGCTCAACAAGCTCACATTACTGAAACAGCTCTGGAAGATTATAATGAATTTGATATAACACTCGCCAATGATTCTCTAGACGCATTAAAACAAAAAGTATTTAAATTTTTAGATGAGGTGGAAGCAAATGAAACAACTAACTAGTAAAGAATTAAGAACATTTTATTTAAAATTTTTTGAAAGTCATAACCATGCCATTATTTCGTCATCTTCAATTGTACCTGAAAATGACCCAACGGTATTATTTACAACTGCTGGAATGCATCCGCTAGTTCCATATTTACTTGGAGAACATCATCCCGCTGGCAAAAGACTATGTGATTGCCAAAAATGTATTAGGACTAGTGATATTGATGAAGTTGGAGATTCATCACACTTAACATTTTTTGAAATGCTTGGTAACTGGTCTTTAGGAGATTACTTTAAGAGTGAAGCAATTGCTATGAGTTATGAATTTTTAACAAGTAAAGATTATTTAAATATTCCTAAAGATAAATTATACTTCACTTGCTTTGCGGGAGATGAAGATGCTCCACGGGATGAAGAAAGTTATAATATATGGAGAAGTTTAGGTGTTGCTGAAGATCATTTATTTTACTTACCTAAAGAAAATAATTTCTGGATTTTAGGTAGCGGAATTGGTCCATGTGGACCTGATACTGAAATGTTTTATGACACCGGCAAAGAAAAATGTGGACCAAATTGTAGTCCCGCTTGTGATTGTGGTAAGTATTTAGAAATATGGAATGATGTATTTATGGAATATTACCGTGATGAAGAAGGTAACTTAACTAAACTTGCTCAACAAAATGTTGATACTGGTATGGGGTTGGAAAGAACAATTACAGTATTAAATGGCCTAGAATCAGTATATGACTCTGATGTATTTGCTAATTTAAAAGCAAAACTAGAAGAATTATCTGGTAAGAATTATGAAAGTAATAAAAAAAGTTTTCGTATTATTATGGATCATATAAGAACTTCAACATTCATTTTAGGGGATGATCATGCTATTACACCATCCAATGTTGGAGCAGGTTATGTTTTAAGAAGACTAATAAGAAGAGCTATTAGACACTTAAGAAAGCTTGGTTTAATGGAAGATGCTTTAGTAAAACTTGCTGATGTAGTCATAAATGATTATAAAGATATCTATAATGAACTTGAACGCAACAAAGAAAATATTTATCACGAATTAGAAAATGAAGGTATTAAGTTTGGTAAAACCATTAAAGATGGTGAAAAATTATTTTATAAAGTTATCAAACATCTAGATGGTGATACTATTAGTGGAGCTGATGCTTTTAAATTATTTGATACTTTTGGTTTTCCTTTAGAAATGACTGAAGAATTAGCCCACGAAAATAATCTCACAGTTGATGTTGCAGGCTTTAATGAAGCATTTAAGGAGCATCAAGAAAAATCAAGAACTATTGATGCCGGTTCATTTAAGGGAGGCCTTGCTGATAGCTCTTATGAATCAACTAAATACCATACACTTGCCCATCTTATGCTTGCAGCTTTACAACAAATGTATGGACCTGATATTATTCAAAAGGGTTGTAACATTACAAATGAACGAATTAGATTTGATTTTAATTTAGATCATAAAATGACTGATGAAGAAAAGTGCGAATTAACTAGAATAGTTAATGAAAAAATAAAAGAAGGTATTCCAGTTACTATGGAAGAAATACCTTATGAAGAAGCTAAAGAGAAAGGTGCTCATGGTACTTTTGAAGATAAATATGGTAGCATTGTTAAAGTATATTCTATTGGAGATTTCTCTAAAGAAATTTGTGGGGGACCACATGTAAGTAATACAAATGAACTTGGTACATTTAAAATAATCAAAGAAGAATCATCATCGGCAGGTGTCAGAAGAATTAAAGCAGTATTAGAATAAAGTAACTTAATGTTGCTTTTTTTCTTTAACATTCTATATAATTTTTAATAAAATTCTTGGAATCGTGATTGTATTGTTGTATTTTAAATATAATACTGATAAAATATTGCTAGAAAGACATAAAAAAAGAAAGGAAAATAAAATGGAATACTGGGATATTTATGATGAATTTAAAAATAAGACTGGTAAAGTTTTAAAAAGGGGAGATAAGCTAAATGATGATGAATATCATTTAGTTACTAATGCGTGGATTAAAAATAGTAAAGGAGAATTCTAATTACTCAAAGGTCTAGTACTAAAGCTCATCCTTTAATGTGGGAATGTACTGGAGGTTCAGCAGTTTTAGGTGAAGATACTTATATGGCAGCAATTAGAGAAGCTAAAGAAGAACTAGTAATGCTCCATATAAGTTTATTGGTTCTACTAAAAGATATTATCCAAATTGTCCAGATATATTAGATGTCTATTTATTTAATTTTGATTGTGATATTAGTAATGTTTCAATTCAAGAAGAGGAAGTAAGTGATGTCATGTGGGCAAGTAGTGATAAAATAAGAAAGCTTTATGATAATAATATGTTTGAAGCTAATGCTTATTTTGAAGCCATAGTTTTTGGTAGTAATAATGAATAGTGGTTTAGTTACTTTAAGAAGATTAAAAAACGATATTAAAGATTATGAACTACTAACTAAATGGTATCAGAAAGAAGAAATATATACTCATTTTGAACAGAGAAAATTATCTTTGGATGAAATAAAGAAAAAATATTATCCAAGAACTTTGGATAATGCAAAAGTTCCTGTTTATATGATTGAATATCAAAGTAAACCAGTAGGTATAATTCAATATCAATTAATTGATGATGACAATAAAAATTTATATGGAATAACAAATGACAATTGTTATGAAATAGATATTTTTATCGGTGAGATATCATTACATAACTTTGGTATTGGTAAAACTGTTATTGATTTAATAAGTGATTATTTATTTAAAGAAAATGATGCTAGCCTTTTAGTTATGTGTCCTTTAGAAGATAATATTAATGCTATTAAATGCTATAGTAAATGTGGTTTTAAAATAATAAGGGAATTTGAAACAGAAAATACAATTGGAATAATTAAAAAATATGTATTGATGATAAAAAAATTAAATAAAAAAGGAAGATAATAATGATTAAAGTAATTGCTTTTGATTTAGTAGGTGTCTTAATAACCGAAAAAGATATAATTTTAAATGATACTGAAGAAAAATTAGAAAGATTATTCGGAGCTAATATCAGTGATGAGGATTATATAAATAAAGCAAAACTTATTACTAACGAAAATATTATAGATATTACTAAAAATATAATTAATAAATTATATGTTGTAAAAGATAGAGATATTTTTAGAAAAATTAAAGAAAAGTATCAAGTAAAAATAATTATAGCTACTAATCATGTATCTTATATTAAAGATTATATTATAAATAATTTGGATATTGAAAATATTGATGATATAATAATATCAGCAAAGATTAATAAAATAAAACCTAATAAAGATTTTTATGAGTATATATTAGATAAATATAATATAAAAAATAATGAATTATTATTTATTGATGATAATATAAAAAATATTAATGTCGCAGCAAGTATGAATATAAATACAATAAAAGTAAATAAAGATACAGATATATTAGAAAAATTAAAAGTTAAAATGGAGGAACTTCATGAATAGTGCTAAATTTACAATGATTGATGAAAATTTTAAGTGTGCTGTCTGTGGCAAAATGGTAGAAAAATTGGGTTACAGTGCAAGAGATCATTGTCCATATTGTTTATGCTCTTTGCATGTTGATATTAATCCAGGAGATAGATTATGTGATTGTTTAGGAATTCTTGAACCTATTGGAGTAGAAAAGGGTAGGAAAGACACTTTAAAAATAATCTATAAATGTAATAAGTGTGGAATGATTAAAAGAAATGTTGCAGCTAGAGATGATGACTTTGATAAAATATTAGAGATAATGAAAGGTGTAAAATGAATGGAAATAGAATTATAGTTCATGGATTAATTAAAGTAGATGAAAAATATTTAATTATTAAAAGGTCAGTTAATGAGACATCATATCCGGAATTTTGGGATATCCCCGGAGGACTTGCAGAATTAAAAGAATTACCCAAAGAGGCATTAATTAGAGAGATAAAAGAAGAAATAGGGTTAAAAGCCTTACCTATTAAAATAATTCATGAAGATAGTAATCTTGATGAAAACAAAGATATGATTTTTATTAGACTCGTATACTTATGTAATTTAGAAGATGATATTAAAAATATTAAATTAGATTTAAATGAACATTCTGAATATAAATTAATTGATAGTTTAATGAGTTTAGAAAATGAAAATGTTTTACCATATTTATTAGATATATTAAAGGAGTTATTATGAGACAGCCACATCAAATATTAGCATTTCCCTATAAGAAAGATAATAAAGGAAATTATTTATATGGTATTTTTTGTAGGGCAGGAGAGTTTGAGAGATGGCAAGGTATAGCTGGAGGAGTAGAAGATGGCGAAACTTTTTTAGAAGCCTGTCGAAGAGAAGCTTATGAAGAGGCAAATATTAGTAGTGATAAAATAATAGAGTTACACTCAATTAGTACTATTCCAGTTCCTAATGTAACTAAAGAATTTTTATGGGGAGATGATGTATATTTAATTTATGAACATGCCTTTGGTATTGATGCAACAGATGAAGTAATTAAATTATCACGAGAACACACCAAAATGGAGTGGTTAAGTTATAATGAGGCAATTAAAAAATTAAAATGGGATAGTAATAAAAATGCTTTATGGGAATTAAATTATAGATTATTAAATAATAAAATGGAGTGAGTATGATTGAAGAGAGTGTTTTAACCAATGAATTAATAGCGGATATAATTAAAAAACAATATAATATAGATGTTATAAAAATAGAAAAAATAAATAAAGGTAGTGCTAATTTATATTCACTTAATAATAATACTTATGTGTTAAAAGAATTTCAAACTAAATATAGTGAAGAAGATATAAAAAGAGAAGTATTAGTTATTAATCATTTGAAAAAAGATAATATTCCAACTCCAGAATATATTAAAACAATTGATAATAATTATTTCTTTAAATATAATGGTAAAGTAATAATCCTACAAAAATTTATTGAGGGATATACAATGTTGCCAAATACCGCAGATTATAATCAATTATTAGAATCGGCAACATATTTAGGTAAAATTGTGGCATCTTTAAAGACATTAAAAACAGATTTACCACTTAAAGATATAACTTGTTCTAAAGAAAGTATAGATAAAGGAATTTTAAAACATAAGAATTTAATAAATAAAACTAATAATGAAAATATAAAAAATGATATATTAGAAAAAATAAAAATGTTAGAAGAACTTAAGAACAAAATAAATTATAATGATATAAAAAATATGTCAATTATGAATACCCATGGTGATTATAGTGTTATGCAATTTATTTATAAAGATAATAAAATAAATGCTATAATTGATTTTGTATCAGCTTGTAAAACTAAAATATCATGGGAAATTATAAGATCATATAGTTATATTGATTCTAAATCTAAAGAAGGTATTATTGATATAAATAATTTAATAAGTTATATTAAAGAGTTTAGTAAATATGTTAAATTAAATAAGTATGATATTAAATATATGCCATATTTATATTTAGTAAAATTATTAACTAGTACTTATGGTTATAAAGAATATATTAATGATAATACTAAAATAGATTTATTAGAATTTGCGATATTTAGAACAAAATTATGTAGATATTTATTTGATAATGCATGTGATATTTCTATTAAGTTAATGGAGGCCTTATGAATAAAGATATTGTAATAAATAATGATGATTTTGTATTTAATTTTCGAGTTGCTTCAGTAATTAGAAATAAAGATAAAATATTAGTTCAAGTAAATAAAAAGGCTGGGCATTTAACACTACCGGGAGGTAGATGTGAAATAAATGAAGATACAATAAATACAAGTATTAGAGAATTTAGAGAGGAAACAGGTATAGATACTTTATTTGTTAAATCTTTAGGTATAATTGAAAACTTTTTTGTGTCTGCATTTTATAATAAAAAGTTTCATGAAATCTTAATGGTTAATGAAATTAAATTTAAAGATAAAAGTAATTATTTATTAGATGAAATAGTAAATATTGAAAGTAAAAAACAAAATGATATAAAATTTATATGGAAGAGTATTGATGAATTAAAAGATTTAAATTTTAAACCTAAAGTATTATTTAAGGTTATAGAATCTAAAGAATTTGTTCATTTAATAAATAGGGATTAGAAAGGATGGTATTATGAATATAGTAAAACCAGATTATAATAGAAGTGTACTTTCAATATCTTCATCAATTATGAAGTATTATAATGTTGATAGTAATTATAAAAGTTTAAAAAAATTAGATGAAATATTAAATAAAGGATATCGAAATATTGTCTATTTAATTATTGATGGTATGGGATTTAATATAATGCGTTCTACTTTAAGTGATGATGCTTTTTTAAATAAACATACATTAACAAATGTTACAACAGTATTGCCTACCTCAACTGTACCAGCAACAACAGCCATTCATTCTGGTTTATCACCTCTAGAGAGTGGTTGGATAGGTTGGATGCAATATATAAAAGAAAAAAATTGTATGATTGAAATGTATTCAGAAAGAGATTATTATACTAGGAAAGTAATTAAAGATACTTCTTATAAAGAAGACCTAAAATATACTAGAATATATGATTTGATATGTTCTAAAAATAGTGATATTAATTTCCACTTGCTTTTTCCGGCGTTTGCTCCGAATGGTTCTAAAACTTTTGAAGAATTATGTGGAAAAATTGAGTATGCTTGCAATAGCGAAGGCAAAAATTTAATATCGGCTTATTGGGATGAATTTGATACTACAATGCATCACTTTGGAGTTGGTAGTAAAGAAGCTACAGAAGTTTTAACAAAAATTAATAAAAATTTAGAAAAACTTGCTAAAGAATTAGATGACACTTTAATAATTATTACTGCAGATCATGGTCAAGTTAATATAAAAGAAGTATATTTAAATGATTATCCAGATATTGATGCTTGTTTAAAAATGCCACCATCTATAGAATTTAGATTTGTAACATTTTTTATTCAAGATAATATGCATGAAGAATTTGTTAAATCTTTAGATAAACACTTTAAGGGTAAATATATTTTATATACTAAAGAAGAATTTTTAAATAGTGGTTTGCTTGGTATGGGAGATAAACATAAAAGAATTGATGATTTCTTTGGTGATTATGTACTTATTAGTACATCTGATTTATCATTTAGTTATACTACTACTGGTAAGAAAGACAAACCCATGGTTGCTAATCATGGTGGAATTCTTGAAGATGAAATGTTAGTACCAGTTATAAGTATAGAGTGTAAATAAAAATATGGGATATTATTTTATTTTCCCATATTTTTTAATAAATTCTTCTTTAGTAATTTTAAAAATAGCATTGTTCATTTCATCATATTCAACTATTTTAAAACCAAAATTAGAAAACATTTTTTGAGAATTAATATTATCTTTATCGATAATATCATAAACTTCTTTGTAACCATTTTTAAATGCAATATTTATTAAACCTTTTAGTGCTTCTTTACCATATCCTTTATTTCGATAGCTATATTCAATAATAACACTTAAAGTAACCATGTTTGAATCTTCTTCTTTTCTATAAGCGATTTCCCCAACATAAGATTGAATATCTTTATCAAAAATATAAGCATAATAAAAGTTAGGATTATTATTTCCTATCCATTTTCATACCATGAGTCCCATTTTTCTTCCGGAAATAAAACGATACCATGATTGTATTCCATTGTTTTAATATCTTCAACCAAATGTTTACGATAATAAAGCTGTTCTTTTTTAGGAATAATATAAATTAAATTCATCATAATCACAATCTAATTATATAAGAAAATAAAACATAATGCAAATATTATAAATTAATATAGTTTATGCTTTCTAATAAATCATTAGATTCTTTAACTTCTATAACAATATAATTGTTTTTTAAAATATTATTATATTTTGAAAAATCAATTATTCCTGTACCAAGAGCTAAATGATCACTTGTTCCATCATAATCGTGCATGTGAATATGTCTAATTTTTCCAGTATTAATAAATAAAGGATAAGCTTTGTTCTTATTCTTTTCATTATGACCAATATCTAAAGTAAAGCCAAGAGATTTGTATTTACTAATAACATCTACAGCCACTTTAGTAAAACTTTGAATTTTAGTATTTTCAAAATTAATTTCTATATTATAATGTTTAGCTAATTTATTTAATTCTTTACAACTTTTATCTAAATTATTTTTGTATATGTCTATATATTTTTCATTTAAAAAGAATTTTTGATTAGGTAAAGTAAAATAAATACCAGAATCAATATGTAAATTATATATTTTAATATTATTATTGATTCCGATTTCGATTTGTCTAATAGTTTCTTTTAAATATAGCTTTCTAAAATTATCATTTAATTCCGCAATATTTAGTTTTTCTGATATGTGCATAGTAAATTCAATATCATAATTTAATAGTACATTTTCTTTAATGTTAAAACAATATGGTAAATCCATATTAAGTTCAATAAAATCTAAATTGTTTTCTTTGGCAAAATTAACATTATCTAAAATATTATTAAATTCTACTAAAGTAGGCATTCCATATTTCATAACATCACCACTATAATTATATATTATTTTTAAGACATTTTCAAAAGTTAAATAATTGACACATAAATAATTAAAGTTTATAATTTAGATATGAAAGAAAAATTGTTAGAAGTAAAACTTTATAATTTAGGATATTGTAGTGAGTCAGAATATACAAGAGTTGTTTGTGTTTGTAAGTATAAAGACAAATTTGTTTTTTGCTACAATAAAAAAAGAAATGGTTATGAATTACCTGGAGGACATATTGAAGAAAATGAATCTTGGCAAGCTGCTGCTGTAAGAGAAATGTATGAAGAAATTGGAGCAACCAAAGTAGTGCTTACTCCAATATGTGTTTATAAAATAAGTACTTTTGCATTGCTTGTCTTTTGTGAAGTATTAGAGATGGGGAATTTACCAACAGGTTATGAAACATCTAGTATTTTACTATCTGATGATTTACCAGATAATCTAACATATCCTGATACTTATAAAAAATTATTTAAAAGAGCAAAATCTTTTTTGGAGGATGAATGA
>CALVYM010000017.1 GCA_944372205.1 uncultured Bacilli bacterium | reverse complement strand
ATATCTACATCAAGTACTGATGATACAATACAAGAATGGGAATTTACAGTATCATTTATAAATCTAGATACCAATCAGGCCGAAAATGGAGGAAAAACATTAGAAGCAGAAATAATATTATCAAGAAAACCAGTATATACTTTAGCTAGTTATATAACAGATGAATTATATACAGGAGTAGATGGCGAAAATGGACTTTACTATCATGATGGAACAGGTACATATGGCTCACTAGAAGCTGGAGATAACTCATATCGCTTTAGTGGAGGAGATTACAAGATAGCAGAAGCATATCAAAGTACATATAATCAAATATATGGAGAAATAATAAAAAGATATTGTGATGGAGTAGAAGATACAACATTTGTTGATAGTTGTTCTGATAATTTATATTTTACATTAGCATATGATTCAACAAATACTCAATATACAACAATAAATGATGCATTAGATCAAGCAGTAACTGATGGATATTTAACAGATGATAATATTAAAAATTATGTCTGTTTTGGAACAAATGAAACACCATGTCCAGAAGAAAATTTATATCGAGTTTTAGGAGTATATAATGATAAAATAAAATTAATAAAAGCAAATTATGCAACAAGTGCCGAACTTGGAACAGATGGAGATTATTATAGTGGTTCAAATGGTTTTGTTTCTCAAGTCCTTTCAGTGTATCCATATCGTGGAAATACAGATTTAGCAACATATTATTGGAATTATACAAATTATGGTTTAGCATATGAAGAAACAAGATATTATAATGTATGGAGTTATAGTGAATTAAATAAGACAAATTTAAATACAAATTACTTAAATTATTTAGGGACAACATGGAGTAACTTAATAGAAGAAGAAAATTGGTATGTTGGAGGAATAGATAATAATACAGTTATGAGTGGCTCAAATAGAACAGATGTAAAAACAATATATAATGCAGAATTAGGAGAAGGAAAAGTTACTGCAGCCCCATTTGAGCCGTATCAAGCAAAAATAGGATTAATGTATGTATCAGAATATTTATATAGTGCAAATCCGGAATATTGGGGAACAGTTGATTATAGTAGTCAAGAAACAGAAGCTTCAAAATGGTTCACATCTAATTGGTTAGATATAGGTCTTGTAGATTGGACTGTTTCGCGCCGTTCGGACCGTTCCAGCAGTGCGTGGATTGTCAACTTTGGGGTGTATGTCTACCTCGACGATGTTGCTTACCGTGACGTCGGTGTGCGCCCGTCCTTTAGTCTTTCATCTTCGATAACCTTGAGTGGGGGCAGCGGCACAGCCGATGACCCATTTCGGTTGCCTTAATACTGGACAGTTTTGATTAAGGCTAGGTAAAATCTAGGAAAAATGAGTCTAAAAATGCGTCCGACAGTAATAAAATCCACTTATTTTTGATAAAATCAGTGGATTTTTACATACAAAAAACAAGGTAAAGTTAAATTACCAAATATAACAAGTTATAGAGATAAAGAAATATTAAGTATCATATAAAGTAAAAGTAATGGGAAGTCTAAATCTTCTTTTACAATTAATGGCCATTTTAAATAATATTAAGCCAGTTCTAAATCTAGAGATAACTCTATATCTGTTATTGGTTTTAGAATTCTTACGAGTTATAACAATACCAATGTTTTTATAACATCTGGAATTTTTAGAAACATCAGTTCCAAGACAAGTAAGATAAATATTAGCAATACAAATTAAAGCATATAAATTACGAAAAGCATGAATTTTTTTAATACCACATTCTTTAAGATAAAAACCATTAGTTTTTTGAGATTTAAATAAAAATTCAATACTGCCAAAACGATAACCATAATGAGCTTTAGCAACTTTAGGATTACCATTGGTAATAAGTAACCAGGCTTCTTTATGATCTTTGCTTTTGCAATAAGCAAGATTAAAAACATATTTTTTTCTAGTAAATTCTAAATTAGTATAAAGTTTAGAAGCATGAACTAAATGAGGAAGTTCAGTAATAGGAATCCAAATTTTATGATTTTCAGGATATTTTTGATAAAAAACCTTAAGATTTTGTTTGCACCGAAAAACAAAAATATCCCCTAAAGAATCAATATATTGCATTAAAGGGAAAAGATTTCCAAACCAACGATCAGCTAAAAAAATAATGTGAGCATCGGGAATAACAGATTTAATTAATTTGTGACAATATAAAATACCTTTCTTAATATTTTTGTTTTTAAAAGCATCGCCATGACCTTCTTTATCAGAGCCTTTAAAAACTTCAAAATAAATAGGAACCCCTTGTTTACCGATGCAAAGAGTAAACATTAAAACAGTAAAATTACATTTATCATACATATGGTCAAAAGAAATATGGATGTTTCTATCAGAATGAGATAATTTAAAACGAGATACAACATCAATAACAATAGCATCAAAAAGAGAATGGATGTTATATTTAGGATTATGTAAGAAACGATAAATTCTTTTAGAATGGGAATCAAGATTAATAGAATCATTAATGGAATTAAATAAAGAAAGAGAAATTTTAGAAGTAGTAGTAGATTCAGCATCAATAAGGGAACAAAATAATTCGGGTAAAAAGTTAAGAAGAGTCTTGGAATTAGAAAAATTTGAAAAATAATCACGAAATTTATTTACAACATTATCAATTTTATTATATACTAAATACATAAACAACCACCTTTTTTGATTTTTTAAATTTTTTTAATAATATAATAATAACATAAAGTGGTTGTTTATACAAAATAGAGATTAAAACGGAAGGGATATATAAAAACCTTCCGTTTTTAAGGACTAAAAACTGTCCAGTAATAAGTTTCGGTTGAAACTGTAGCTAGGACATATGCTCGTCTTCGCACCTTTACGGTGCGAGGCGAGCGGGGTGCATTTGGAAATCGAGATAAAAAATAAGTGTGGTTGAGGCCAAAAGATAGAACAACATCTAGCGTGCTTTGCACGAAGTGCAAGCATGCTAGGCAGGGCTTTTATTGGGTTATCAACATCCGCCGGTATAGCGGATATAATACTATACTATATTATTATACCGGATAAATAAATAGTAGTGAACAAGAGTATTGGTACAGGAGCTTTTGTTTAGTTAATTTATTTTAAAGATAGGATAGTGTCTTTAATAAGTGTAATAATTATAAAAGATATTTAATGTTAAAATTTTTGTAAAAAAGAGAGTGAACTTAATTATTAAGGCTCTTTTTTATTTGTTTTAGTTTTACTCAAAGAAATTTGACATATTTTAACATTAAAATGAATAAAATTTGACTAAAATTATTTACAAATGTTTTATTTGTTGATAATCTATTATTAGGAAGTGATTATTTATTGTATGGAAGAAAATAGTAAAAAAAGGGTAGGTTTAATAGTACTTGTTTTAATAGCATTGATATCTTTTGGAGTTATCAGTTATTTAGTGTATGATGAATTCATAAAACCAGAAGAAAATAATCAAGATAATGAACAAGTAAAAAGAGAAGAAATTGATGATGAAACATTAAGTTATTTAAATAGCATAATTGATAATGAGTTATATGTTTTATGGAACAAAGATAATATTAATGAAATAACTAATCAAGAAAGACTTCAAGTAGCATTACTTAAATTAGCTGACTTTTTTAATACTATTCATTATTCTTATCTTGATACTTTTTCTGCTACTGATTTAGAAGAGGCATTTAGTCATACTAGCATCGGCTATTTATCATTTACTCATGAGACGATTCATCCTTTTATTAAATTAAGTGTATTTAATGAAGATGGTTTTATATATGATCCTGTTGAAAATATATATACTAATGCAATATTTGGCTCTGGTACTAGTGTAATTAAGCCATATGAATCATTATTAAAAGATGCATATTATGAGGATGGCTTATATTATATATCTTATCAATATATTTGGACAATTTTTCCTGATATTGGAGAGTCTTATTATGATTTATATTATTCTTATAGTGATGCTTATAATCATGAAAATTCATACTTTAGAGGTAATGATACAACTGGAGAAATAAAAGAGTATATTAATAATAATGAAGATATTATTAAAGAAAATACGGATATTTATAATTATGTCTTTAAAAAAGATAATAATAACTTTGTTTTAATAGATTTTAGTAAAGGAGAATAAAAATTATGGAAGAAAAGAAAAATAAAAGTTTAATAATCATAGTAATATTGGTTATATTACTACTAGGGAGTATTGGTTATATAGTATATGATAATTTCATTAAAGAAGATGAAGTAGTGGAAAATAATGATAAAAACAATGATAATCAAGATAATGAACAAAATAATAATGAAGATAAATTAAGTGAAGAAGAAGAGATTGCAATTATTGAAAATGAGCTTGGGAAAATTTTTGCTTGTACTAATGCAGATGAAATGTGTGTGGAATATAATGTGGTATAGTTCTATGATACCAGAAATTACTAACGAAGATTTAAATTATGACTTCTTTGAACTTGCTGCTCCATATATAATGGAAGGAATTTATAATCAAGAGTATATAGGTGTGCCTTGGGAATTTGGTACTGTTTACTTGATGAGCGATGAACAGGAAGAAGAATATAAAAATTTTTTTGATATTGATTTAACTTTTGAAGAATATGATGGTCTATTTGGTTTTGGAAGTTATGATAATCTTTTAGAATATTGTAATGGTAATGCTGATTGTGAATATTTGGACAATTATAATAAATATGGCAATAAAGGATATAAAATTGCTTATGCTATTGGTGATGGCTTTGGTTCTCATGGAACACATTTTGAAATTGAAGATATAACGAAAAACAATGACAGATATAGAGTAGATGTGTTAGTAACTCCAAATGAATTGTGGTTAAACGAAGAAACTAAAGGTATTGCAATTCATACTAGTGTAGATGTTGAAGTAGTTGATGGACATGTTAAATTTGGAAGTATGATAGTAAGAAAATAGGTAAATTATGGAAGAGAAGAAGAATACAAAATTCATTGTAATTATAGTAATATTAGTAATTTTATTATCTTGTTGTATTGGTTATATAGTATATGATAATTTCATTAAAGAAGATGAAATAGTAGAAAATAATGATAAAAACAATGATAATCAAAATAATGAACAAAATGATAATAAGGAAGATAAATTAAGTGAAGAAGAGTTGGATGAATTAGGATTAGAATTATTTGACAGAACAAATATAGTGTTAACAAGTACTTCTGGAGATTATGTTTTTTATCAAGAAGATGATATAACATATGATGATTTAGCGAATAAAGATAAATTGGAATATGTTTATAGGCAAATACCAAATAGTGAAAAGGTATTTAATCCCAATGATGCTTATGATAGTTCTTGTATTGATACAAATACTTATCAGTATACTTGTTATTATGAAAAAGTTTCGACAGACATATTTGAAAAATATTATCATAAAATGTTTGGCTCTGATAAATCGGTTAATTATGAATTGTTTTTAGCAATTATTGATAATTTCTTAAAATGTGAAAAAGAAGAAAATGAACTTGTTTGTTATCCAACTGATGCTGGTGGTGCTTTAAGCTTTAGATCTTATATAAAATATAATCATACTGAACAAGACGGTAATGATTTATTGATATATGTTAATTTTTTAGTTGGAGAAACTGATGGTGTTTATAGCGATTTAAAACTTCAAAACAGACTTGGAGATAATGATTTGCCAGTTACTCCAGATAATATATTTGATATATATGGTAATAAAGCAGGATTATATAAATTAACATTTAAGAAAGATAGTAATGATAATTACTATTGGTATTCATCAGAGATTGTTAAATAAAATGGACTTTAGTCCTTTTTATTTTGGAAGAAAATTGTTATAATTAGTTAGGAAGAAGGTTATAGTATGGATTTATTAATACCTGATGTTTATCAAAAAAGTATATATTCAATTAATTATAAAAAATTAAAGAAAAATGGAATAAAGTGTTTATTATTTGATTTAGATAATACAATAGTTCCTTGTAAAGATAAAGAACCTAATCAAAAATTAAAAGAACTGTTTGCGAAATTAGAAGAAGATTTTAAAGTAATAATAATATCTAATAGTAATAAAGAAAGACTTACACCATTTAAAGAAAAATTAAATGTTGATGTAGCTTATAGTAGTAGAAAACCATTTAAGAAAAAATATAAAAAAATATTAGAAATATATCATTTTAAAGAAAGTGAAGTTGCTTGTGTGGGAGATCAATTACTAACCGATATTCTTGGGGCTAATCGAATGGGACTAACAAGTATTTTAGTAAATCGGATGGCTAGATATGAATTTTTTCCTACGAGAATAAATCGTTTTATTGAGCATTTTTTTTTAAAAAAGCTTGCTCGAGAAAATATTTTAGTTGCGGGTGAATATTATGATTAAGAAGTGTTTAGGTTGTGGAGCAATTTTACAAGATAAAGATATAAATGAAATTGGGTATACACCAAAATTAAGTAATGATTTATGCATGCGTTGTTTTAAATTAAAACATTATGGAAAAAATTTAAATAATGGTAAAGTACAAAATAATGATAGTATTATTAATTATATTAATAATACTAAAGTAATAGTTTTATTTTTAGTAGATTTTTTAAATATTAATAGTGAAATAATTAAATACTTTAAAAAAATAAATAATTCTAAATATTTAGTTATTACTAAAAGTGATATAATACCTAAAAATATTATAAAAGACAGATTAATTAAAAATATAAAAGAAGTATATAAAATAGATGAAGATATATTATTTTGTAGTGCTAAAAATAAAGAAAATATAAATAAGCTTTTAAATTTAACTGAAAGTAAGAAAGTAATACTTTGTGGTCTTACTAATATGGGTAAAAGTAGTTTAATAAATAAAATAATTGGTAGTGATATTACTGTAAGTAATAAAGAAAATACTACGCAAGAATTTATTAATGTGGGTTCATTTATTGATGCTCCAGGATTTGTTAGTAATTATAAAGTATTAGTAGCTAAAACGAAGATTAAACCAATAACTTATCAGTTAAAAAGCAAATATTATTTATTAATTAATGAACATATTTTAGCAAGTTCTAAAGATATTAATATAACCTTGTATTTACCAAATGATATATTAGTAGAAAAAAGAAGGAAAAGGGAAGAATATAATTATAAAATAGAAATAAGTGATAATGAAGATTTAATTATCAAAGGTCTTGGATTTATTAAGTTTAGTAGTGAATGTTGTATTTATATAAATAATTCTGATATTGAAATTAGACCATCTATTATTGGAGGTAGTAATGAAAATTAGAGTAATGAGTGAGAATCTTGCTAATAAAATAGCTGCTGGTGAAGTAGTTGAAAAATGTGCATCTGTAGTAAAAGAGTTAGTAGAAAATGCTATTGATGCAAGTTCTACTCATATAAAAGTTAATTTAGAAGATGGGGGATTAAAAAAAATAGAAGTAATTGATGATGGCTCAGGTATGGATAGAGATGATGCTTGCCTTGCTTTTGCAAGACATGCAACTAGTAAAATATATAAAGATGATGATTTATATTTTATTGAAACTTTGGGCTTTCGGGGTGAAGCACTAGCAAGTATTGCAAGTGTATCAGAGGTAAATATGCTAACTTGTAGCGGAGAAGTTGGTACTCATATTCATATTAAAGGGGGAGTAATGGATAAAGTAGAAGATGCTCAGGCTCGTGTGGGTACAACTATTACAATTACTAATCTTTTTTATAATACTCCTGCCAGACTAAAATACTTAAAAAGTGAAGTGACTGAGGCAAATAACTGTATTAGATATATTGAAAAATTAGCTTTATCCAAACCTGATATTGCATTTACTTTAACAAATAATGATAGAGTAGCAGTAAAGTCTAGTGGTAGTGGTAATTTACTAAAGTGCATTCATGAAATATATGGATTAAATACATCTAGTAATATGTTAGAAATTGTAGCTAGTGATGATGATTTTGAAATATCTGGTTTTGTTTCTAAGCCTAGTGTTTTAAAGAAAAATAGAAATCATTTAAATACCATTGTTAATGGCAGAGTTGTAAGAAATAATGAAATAAACAGAGCTATAAATGATGCTTATAATACTTATAAACATGAAGGTTTTTATCCTGTGGTAGTAATTCAAATCGAAACAGATCCGACATTAATTGATGTAAATATTCATCCAACTAAACAAGATATTAAGATAAGTAAGATTGAAAACTTAGAAAAATTATTATATAATACTATTAAGAAAGCATTATATGATAATTTATTAGTACCTAATGCTTTAGTTGATGAGTCCTTAAATAATGTAAATACTGATTTTGATGAATTTAGGTATATAGCATCAAATGTAAATGATGCCACAATTATTCAAACAAAATTGGATTTTACAGAACCTAAGGAAATAAAAGATATAAGTGCAGATAAAAACGCTGAGTTAAAAACATTAAACTTATATCCTGTAGGTCAAGTTCATGGAACATATATTATTGCGGAAGATGAAAATAGTATGTATATACTTGATCAACATGCGGCCCATGAGAGAGTTAATTATGAAATGATAAAGAAGAAATTTCATGATAGTGAGGTTACAATAACTGATATGTTAGTTCCTTTATCTATAGAACTTTCTACAAGTGATTATAATACATTTATGGAAAATAAAAGTGTATTAGATGAGTTAGGATTTAAAATAGAAGAATTTGGAATTAATACCATCATTATTAAATCTCATCCAACTTGGCTTACGAAAAATTTTGAAGGGGATAATTTAAAAAGTATTGTTGATTTGGTTATTAGTAGTGGAAAGAATTTTAATAAGGATAAGTTTTTAGATAGCTTAGCTAAAATGGTTTCTTGTAAAATGAGCGTTAAAGCTAATGAACATTTAAGTTTTGCCGAAATGGATAAGTTGTTAAAAGATTTAGTTAAATGTGATAATCCTTATAATTGTTGCCATGGCAGACCTTCAATAATGCGATTTTCAAGCTACGAATTAGAAAAAATGTTTAAAAGGGTGATTTAGAGTGCTACCAGAAAAAAGGAAAAAATTAATATTTACAATTGTTGCTATAATAGGAGTTATTTTAGTAATTATAATTATGTATAATTTGGCTAAGTATATGCGTAATCAAGGTACGGATTTACCAGAGGAAAGAGATGATGCTTATCCAGAAGTGTATCCTTATTATGGTATTTACTATGATGATGAAGGAACCTATAAACTTACTGGAATAAATGGCAGTTTTTCTGAATTTGATTTAGGTTTAAGAATATTTTTTCCGGTCAATAACCTATTTTGGAGAAATAATCATTTAGTGTTTTATTCCGATGCTACAAATGAACTTAGATATAATAGTGAAGATGAAGTATATACTTTATATGAAATTGATACATTTTATAGTAACTTGGTTGATATAATAGTTGCAGAAGATACTTTAATTGAAGTGGAAAACAATATTTTAAGATATCGAAATATTAATGATACAGAAAATGTAGTTGTTGTAAGTGAAAATCTAGTAAGTAATAAAGTATTTTATCAAAATAATAAATTATATTATATAGTTACTGCTGGTGTTTATGAATATGATATGGAAAATGGTAGTTCAAGGCTTGTAATGATTAAAGGTTCTAGTACTAATCAACAAATTATTGCTATTAATGATAAATATTTAATAATCCAAAATGATTCTGAATATTATTTCTATGAACTTGAAAGTAAAAATATTTCTAGTATTAGTAATGATTTAGAATATAGTGATGTTTCATTTGTTGCTTTAATGGGAGATTATTTTATTTATCAAATTATAGATGATACCGGTTATACATTAAGGACTTATAGTTTAAATATATTAGATGATGTTAATCGTAATTTTCAATTAAGTAATGAAGAAGTTACTAATTCTTTTGGAATTAATGCTGATTATATATATGCTGAATTATCAGATAATGAAGAAGTTAGATATGTTATAATAGATATGAGAAATGGAAAAGTAATTAAGGAATTAGAACATAGATATAAAGTGTTATTTGAGGTGCCAAATGAAGAGAGAAATTAACCTAAACTTTTTGCCGGAGCATATTGATGAAGATATCGCTTTTCCTGAAGAGTTTTATGAAAATACGGATATTGTAAGACTTGAAAATATTCATGTTTTAGGTGATATATTTTATAACTTGTCAGATGAAATTGAAGCTCGTATTTGCGTTACTGGCAAAATGATTTTAAAAGATGCTATAACTTTAGAAGAAATTTCTAAAGATTTAGATATAAATATTAATGAAATCATAGAAAAAACTGCGAAATATTATAAAAATGAGCAAAATACCCTTGATAAACTTGAGTTTTTGTGGGAAAATATTGTATTAGAGATTCCCATTAGTTTAACTAATAATTCAGGGATTAAATTAAAAGGTGAGGGATGGGAATTAAATTGCGAAGAAGAAAATGTTAATCCTGAATTAGCAAAATTAAAAGATATATTTAAAGGTGGTGAATAAATATGGCAGTTCCTTTTAGAAGAACTAGTAAAACAAAGAAAAGAATGCGTCGAACTCACTTGAAAAAGAGTGTTGGGGCTCTTACAACTTGTCCAAAATGTGGAGCAACCTTAAGACCACACAGAGCATGTACTAAATGTGGATATTATAAGGGTGAAGAAGTTATTAAAGTAGATAACGTTGAAGAAAAATAAGTCTAATTTTAGACTTATTTTTTCTTGCATTTAGCACTTATGTGTGATATTATTATACTAGTGAGGGATTTAATATGAATGAAGAAATTTTTAATTTGTTATCAGAAAATGGTTTTGTTATTAATAAATCAACTGATTTTATAAGAGCAATTGAAGGTCAAAATGTTACAGATATAATTCAAAATTTAATTCAATTAGAAAAGAGAGCTAATAGTCCTTTTGATGTTTTAAGTTTTAGTAAAAGTTTTATGGAATCTGTAGAAAAATTGGATGATATTGTAAAAAATGATAACTTTGCTGGTTTATCTGATAAAGCTAATATTAATAGATATCATGAATTAGTAGCTAGTTTAAAAAGTAAATTTAATTTTGTTGCTGAATATATTGCTGCTGAAAAAAATTATAAACATCATGAAGATGAATATTTTAAAATCAAAAATGAACTTAATAGAATAGATTTTAGAAAAGATTTATCGGGAGCTATGAAGACTCGTGAAACTCTTAGATTAATGGAAGCAAAAGACATTTATGAAAAAACTTATTTAGAAGCAGTTAACTATTTTAACAAACAAAAAGAGAATTACAATACAACAATGCAAAACTTTGATTTAAATGCTTTTAAAAATCCATTGTTACAAGAAATTAATGAACTTGGTACAGTTCTAAGAAGTTTAGCTCTTAACTCTGAAAATAAAAGTGCAGTTGAAAGCTTGATTAGTGAAATGCGTAATAGTATTGCTTATTATGGCTTAGATAAAGTGAAAAGCAAAACAGAATTTGATGATTTATGTAAAAAATATTCACTTTTATTTGTTGGACGTGATAAATCTATGTTAAATGAAGAAGAACTTCATCAAAATGATAAAGATGAAAGCTTTTCTGAAACAGTAAGTAATACTCATAGTGTTTTTAGTCCTAGTAAAGTAGAATTAAAAGAAGTAACTAAAAAAGAACAAGTTAAAGAAACAGTTCTTACTAAAACTAAAGATGGAGAACTTAATTGGTTAGTTAATGAATTGAAAAGATTAAATCCCGATGCAACTTTTGAATTAAAGAAAGCTACAGATTATAAATATGATGCTTTAATAAACTGTGATAAAGAGTTAAATACTTTAAGACTTCCAAATGGTTATTATTATACTTCAACTTCTATAACTAATAGATTTAGTGCTGAAGAAAATGTTTTAAATGTTGAATTTGTTACCATAAAAAAAGAAAAAACAGAAAGCCAAGTTATAGAAGATCAGCCTGTAGTAGAAGATACTTTATCTGTTGTAGATGCACCGGTACCTCCAGTTATTGAATCATCAGAATCTTTAGAAGAAAAAAAAGAATTAATAAAAGCAAGCCCTCAACAAGATATATTCGAAGAAATAAGCCAAAATGTTAATAAAAAAATAGAAGAAGAATTAGAAGAAGAAAGGGTTGATGCTCCAGTAGCAACTGAGGAACCAACAGAAGAAGAGAAGCATGATGCTCCAGTAGTAACTGAAGAACCAACAAAAGAAGATGGTAAAATTCCAAGTGGCAAAAAATTAAAAGTAACAAAAACAAGAAGAGCAATTTTATCACCAACAGTTAAAAAGGTACTAGTTGGTGGAGGATTAGCTAGTGTAGCTGCTTCATTTTTAGGACCAGTATTTTTAACGGCAGGTGTTATTGGAACAATTACTGCTGCGAGTGTTGCTGCAATTGGAGATATACTTAGAGATGAGAATTACTATAATCCTACTTTAGATAAGAATAATATTCCAAAAAATGCTTCCGAATTAAAAGCATTTGGTCAAAATATAGTTGATAGTTTCAAAAGAAAAATGTCTAAGAAAAGTCAAGAACAAAGTGTAGATAATCTTGATGATTTAGATAGACAAGTTTCAGAAATAGTTAGTAGAGGGAGATAAATTATGAAGGTTGATACTGTGATTACTTTAGAAAATGATATCAATTGCTTGCTTTTAGAAAAAGCAACACTAGAAGATAAAAATTACTTTTTATCAGTAGTTTTAACTGAGGCTGAAGAACCTAGTGATGAATATATTATTTTACAAGAATTAATTGAAGATGATGGTGAATACGTTATTAAAGTAACAGATGAACCAACACTTGCAAAGTTAGTAAATTTATTTACTATTGATTTAAGTAATACTGCTGCTGGTATTTCTAAAAGTGCTATTTAGCACTTTTTTTTCATATTTATGTGGAACTTTTAAAAAGAAGCCTATTGAATAAAGGCCTCTATTATAAAAAGTTCCACATAATTTTTTATTGTTTCATATTATTTCTTTAACCAATTTTCTAAATTATCCTTCTTATTAGTACTATATTTATTTTTTGTTTTAATTGATTCTGCATTCTTAAGTATTTCTTCTCTCTGTTTTTTTGAATCAGTAGATGCATATATTTCCGTTGATGAAATTGTACTATGACCTAAAAAATTCTTAATATATAAAAGTGGTGTACCATTATTGTAAAGATGTGTTGCTTTAGTATGTCGAAATGAGTGTGGAGAGTAACTACCATGAAAATAATTGGGATATTCAGTTTTTAATTGTAAGATAAAATTATGAATTATTTTATTTATACTTGATCTTTCGTATGACTTTTTATAATTTGAATAAAATAAATAGTCTTCCCCATAGTTTATATAAGCTTCCTTTAAATATTTATTTATAAGTTTTACCAATTCTTGACTAATAGGAACAACTCTAACTTTATTACTTTTACCATATAGAGTAATACTTGCATTATCAGATAAATTTAAATCATTTAATTTAATATTTATAAACTCTGATATTCTGGCACCAGTTTCATAAAGTACACAAACCATAGTTAGTTTTTTTAAATCTTTAAAGTTATTTAAATAATTTATCATTATTCTAATCTCATCTTCTGAAAAATATGATATTATTTTATTATGGACCTTTTTATTCTTAATACTAAGTATTAAAGAACATGTATCAAACAAATCAGGTTCATTTACCTGGACATATTTGTAAAATGATTTTATACAAGAAAGTCTTTGGTTCCGTGTTTGTAAAGAAATATTTCTATTTATCTCTAACCAATCTAGAAATTGAACTATTACTTCTTTAGTAATTGTTTCAATTTCTATTTTATTGGGTTTAATTTTTTTCTCTTTATTCATAAATTCTAAGAATAAATGAAATGTAGTTGAATATGATGCTTTGGTATTCATAGAATAATTGCATTCACCAATAATATATGTAGTTAAAAAATCTTGAACTAATTTACTAAATCTATCAGTCATCTAAATCAACTCCAGATATTTTAGATTTTTCATTGGCGTACATCCAATTTAGAAATAATTTAATTTGAAACTTATTATTGTCTTGATAAGAAATTGACCAATTCAATTTAGAACAATCATTAATATAACTTATAATATCTTTTTTAGTAAAAGATTTAAAACATTTATTATTATTCATCAAATATTTATCTAAAAAAGAAATGTGCATCAATTTTAAAATAATAGTATTTGTTTTATTATTTAAACTAGTCAAATAATTATAATATTGTTTAAACACTTGGTTATTTAAAGCATTATTAGAAATATCATCTCCTTTCTCTACAAAATTTTGGCTCGCTTTATATGAACCTTTAACCTTTATTGTACTCATTTTATCTACCTCCTCATATTTTTATGAATACAATATCATTTTAACAGAAAAGTTATGTGGAACTTTTTATAATAGAGGCCTTTATTCAATAGGCTTCTTTTTAAAAGTTCAACATAACTAAAAGTTCAACATAAATATAATTATGTAGAATTCTACATAATTATATTATAGGAAAGTCATACTTTTTTAAAAAAAGTATTGACATTCAAACCTATGTTTGATATACTTGATTTACAAGGAGGTAATTCGATATGACTACTATTTTAAAAGGTTATCAATTTAGATTATATCCTAATAATGAACAAAAAAATTTAATCAATCAAACCATTGGTTGCTCTAGATTTATCTATAATCATTTTTTAGATGAACGAATAAAAGCCTATAAGGAATGTGGTATTTCTTTATCATGTTATGAACAAATAAAAGAAATACCAAAAGTTTGTAAAAGTTATCCATGGTTAAAAGAAGTAGATAGTTGTAGCCTAAGAGCAGCTGTATTTAATTTAGAAGATGCATATCATAGATTTTTTATTCAAAATAACGGATTTCCAAAATTTAAAAATAAAGATATAGGTAATAGTTATAAAACCAATAATATTAAAAATACTTATAAAAATAAAAATTATGAAAGTATAAAAGTTGATTTAAAAAATAGAACAATAACATTACCAAAGTTAAAAGAAGTGCCTATCAGAGGATATAGAAATAAAGATGGCTTTGTCGGTAATATAAAAAGTGCAACTGTAAGAAGAGAAGGCTTAAAATACTATGTAAGCATATTAGTAGAAGAGCCACTAATAGTACCTTTATTTCAACCTAGAAGTATTGTAGGATTAGATTTAGGTATAAAAGATTTAATAATAACTAGTTATGGTGAAAAAATAGAAAATAATTTAGAATGTACAAACATTCATAAAAGAATAAAGGGCTTACAAAAAGCACTTGCAAGAAGTCAAAAAGGAAGTAAAAATAGAGAAAAAATAAAAATAAAAATAAAACGAGCATATATGAAACTTAAAAATATCCGCAAACATTTAATCCATAATATAACTAATAAAATCATTAAAGATAATGATATAATAGTTATGGAAGATTTAGATATTAAAGTAATGTATCAAACAAGAAGTATAGCTAAACATTTAGTGAACATTCCTTTAGCTGAAATAAAACGAGTCTTGGAATACAAATGTAAGTGGCAAAACAAAAAACTAATTACAATAAACAGATATTATCCAAGTAGTCAAGTTTGTTCAGTATGTGAATA
>CALVYM010000016.1 GCA_944372205.1 uncultured Bacilli bacterium | reverse complement strand
TTAAATAACTTATAACTTCTTTATAACCTATTGCTCTATTAAGTATTTTAGAATTTTTATCTTTATTATATAAATTCTTTACCTCTAAAACTAAACCATCATTAAACATTTTATCCACACGTGCGTTTATTCTTTCATACAATTTTTCTCTACTAGTAGTAAGACCAATAAATAAAGTGTTCGGATAAAGTAGTTTTGCCTCGACTGGATTAGTTATTTTTTTATTTAAAAAACGAATCATTCTAATTCTATTATTTTTATCAATATTACAATTTTTTTCTTTTTTTAAGACCATTTCATATAACTGTTCATTACTATATTCTTCATAAGTTTCATTATTTTCATCTTCATAAAAACGATAATCCATTAAAGCAGCACTTATATATAGTCCAGTACCACCGCAGATAATAACATTTTTATTTTTATATTCATCAAGTATTTTTCTTACATCTTTTTGATATTCACAAACACTATATTCTTCATCTATATTTTTTATATCAATTAAATAATGTTTAACACCATCCATTTCACCACTAGTTACTTTAGCACTACCAATATCAAGTCCTTTATATATTTGCACAGCATCTGCATTAATAACTGGAGCATCTAAATATTTAGCAAGTTCAATACTCATTTTAGTTTTACCAACACCTGTTGGACCAACAATTACTACAATCATGAAAACCACCTAAGAATATTATATAGAAAAATGTATTAAAAAACAATTGTAATATTTTAAAATTTTTGGTATATTATATATATAAGTGTTACCCGTATTGGGTAGCGCCTTAGGTTAGCTAGACGCTACATTTTACTTGTCGGCGTCTTTTTTGTTGTTTGTTCCATAGATGACCAGTATTAAAATGACTACTAGTAGATATAAATCTTCATTCAACTGTACATCCCTCCCGAGGAGTTAAAAAATGGATAACAGCGACGCCTCACCAATAATGGGTAACAGTTATCTATTATAGCTGTTATTTTTTTATTTGCAAGCGATTCGACACTCATCGACAAAACAAGCCAAAATTCGACATAACAAGTTGCAATTTCGGTAAACTTGTGATATATTGTATATGTAAGTATTATTATAGATAATGCTTATATAAATCTTTTATAACTATCATGAGTAAAGGATTTATAATCATATGCGGCCTCCTTAACCTTGGATTAAAGGTTATTGGCACTCCGTAACAGTTATCTTGTATAACTGTTATTTTTTTAGAAGTTCGACAAATATTTTAAATCATGTTATAATAACTTGGGATGTGATAAAATGGATTTAAATGAAACAGGATTTTTAAAATATAATAATATTGAAATACTTAGTATGAATAAAGATAATTGCCGAGTAAAACTTACTATTACAAAACATTCCTTAAATCCTTATGAAATTGTGCATGGAGGTTTAACTTTTGCCCTAGGAGATACTGCCATGGGAGTACTTTGCCATGCTATGGGGAAAAATGTCGTTACATTAGATTCTAATATTAATTACTTAAAACCAGGAAAAGGTTCATATTTACTAGCTATACCAAAATTAATTAAAATGGGAAAAAACACCTGTTTTTTGGCAACAGAAATATTTGATGAAAATAATGAATTAATAGCTATTATGTATGGAACATATTACATTGTAGGTTAATTATGGATATTATTGGTATAATTTGTGAATACAATCCATTTCATAATGGCCATTTATATCACATAAAAAAAATTAAAGAACTATATCCTAATTCTTTAATCATTTTAGTATTAAATGGTTACTTTTTAGAACGAGGAGAAATATCCATATTAACAAAAGAAGCCAAAGTAAAAATAGCTCTTGCCAATAATATTGATATTATTTTAGAATTACCAGTAATCTATGGTACGCAATCAGCAGATACATTTGCAAGTATTTCACTAAAAATATTAAATAATTTCCATGTTAATAAAATAATTTTTGGTAGTGAATCTAATAACATAGAAAAAATAAAAGAAATAGCTAGCAAACAGCTAGATGAAAAGTATGATGTATTAGTTAAAGAATACTTAAACGATGGCATTAATTATCCTACTGCTCTAGCTAAAGCTCTAAATATTAATTTTTCATTTTTACCTAATGATTTGCTTGGTATTTCTTATGTTAAAGCAATAATAAGAAATAACTATAATATAGATGCAATAACCATTAAAAGAACAAATAATTATCATGATATAACAAGTACAAACAATATAGTTAGTGCCTCAAATATAAGAGAAAAAATAAAAAATAATGAAGATATATCTAAATATATCCCTATAAATATCAAAGATTTTATTAACAATACTAATTATGAAAATTATTTTAAATTATTAAAATATAAAATAAATACAGATAATTATCTAAATGAATATTTAGATGTTGATGAAGGTATTGAATATAGATTACTTGAATATATTAATAAATCTAAAAATATTGATGAATTTATTAATAGTATTAAAACTAAAAGATATACTTATAATAAATTAAATAGAATGTTTATTCATATATTACTAAGTTTTTTAAAAACAGATAATATAGATTTAGAATATATTAAAATATTAGGTTTTAATAATAAGGGAAAAAAGTATTTAAATAGTATTAAAGAAACTATAGAAATACCTACTAATGTTAATAAAGATTCTATTCAATATATATATGAATTAAAAGCAAGTATTATTTATGATTTAATAAATAACACTAATACATATTCTTTTGAACAAAGAAATAAGCCAATCATAATTGATTAGCTTATTTTTAATTAATACAAATGGAATCAGACATCGTTCCAAATAATGAAACATAAGTGGATGATGTCACCAAAATCGAAAACCAAGACATATTGCTTGCACCATTGACGAATCCCAAAGATTTCATATTCAACCCATATTTATATATCCTTATCCGGAGTGTCATAGCAAAAATAAAGAAGATGAATTAAACTTGCATTAATTCTTCTTCTTTTTTCTTAATTTCTTCATCAACTATTTTATTATATTTATTAATTAATTCTTGAACATCTTCTAAATATAATTTTTCTTCGTCTTCAGGATATTCAGCCTTTTTAATTTCATTATTAGCATCTTGTCTGATATTTCTTAGGGCTACTTTAGCTTCTTCTCCGATAGCTTTAGCTTGTTTAACATAATCTCTTCTTCTATCTTCTGTTAAATCCGGAACTGTTAAAATAATTATTTCCCCATTATTTGTGGGAGTTATTCCAAGATTTGCTTCATTAATAGCTCTTTCAATATCTTTTAAAGTTGATCTATCATAAGGCTTAATAAATAACTGTTTAGCTTCAGGTACTGTAATATTAGCAATACTACCAATTGGTGTTGGAGTACCATAATAACTCACCATTATTCCATTAAGCATCGCAGGATTAGCTCTTCCTGCTCTAATTGTAATTAATTTTTCTTGCAAACTAGCTATTGTTTGCTCCATTTTTTTCTCTGTTAAATCCATAAATTCTCCTTTTTAACTAATTGTTATAGTATCATTATAATTGATTCTATTAGATATTACAATAAAATTTAATTCTAACTTTCCAGTTTTACTAATACTTAAAGTTTTTGTAATACCATATTCACCATTTATTACATTATTAATAGTATCATCGACATCAATTACTTCAGTATCACCATCTAAAACTTGAGTATCATGCAATCTTTCTTCAACAAGTGTTCTTATCTCTTCATCGGTTACTTCAAATATTGTAAGTAGCTCTTCATTAGTATAAACATTACCATTTTCTTTATTAATTATATAACCTTTAATATTTTCTATTTCACTACCACTTACACAATTATAAGTAAAATCATTAATAACTAAACTAATATAATTACCAAAAACATTATAAGTATACTCACGGTACGGAAAACTATATAAGTTAGATTCATTACTACATGTTTCTCCCTCATTTAAAGTAACATCATCTAAACTCACATACTTGCTATCAAAAGCCTCTAGTTCATTATGTAATTCTTCATTAATAGATTCAAATCCTTTTATATTAATAACAGCATCTTCTTTAGCTATATGCTCTTCATGTAAGACATCTTCTGAATTTTCTAAATACACATACTCTTTAGTAGGATCTATTCTTATTTCTTTCAGTTCGGTTACTTTGTCACCATTATCATTTTTTGGTTTATTTAACATATAATCCATAGCAAAATAACCACCAACAATAAATAACAATAAAATAATTATAAAAAATATTAAACCTACCACATTTTTTGTATTATCCATATACACCTCAACTTTCTAAATAAACTTTAAATATTTCTCGAAGTTCTGATTTTTTATTTTCAATATTTAAGGTATTCCAATATTCACTCGGAACAATATTACTACTTCTAAATGATGTTTCCGTATCAAATAATAACACTTCATCCCCACTTACTACAAGAAGTGACGGTGCATAAATATCAGCAACTCCATAATCATTATATGTTACATAATTACTTAATCTTTCTACAATTGCTTCATAAGTACCATTATTATCTTCTCGATTTTTGATAAAGTTATAATAGTATATTTTATCAACTCCCACTTCTTTAGCAACATCATTAACTATGGATGCATAATAATTTACCCAATTACTATAACTACTTCCAAAAAGCACTATTCCCTTAGCACCACTAGCAACCATTAAAGCTCTACTAGCATTAATATATTCATAAACATTATCTTCACTAACCAAATTAAACTCAGCAGCAAATCGTTCATTATCAGGAAGTTCTGGATTAAAATCATACATTCCAATATATATGAATGCCACAATTAAAATAGCAAAAAGAATAAAATATATTACCATTTGCAATTTATTTTTAAATAAGGTTTCATGTTTTACTTCTATTTTCTTTTCCATAACAATCAACTATATTATACCATTAATTAACTAAATTAATAAATATATTTAGATAAAATAGTGTCAAATAAAGTAAAAAATCAAGCCTAAGCTCGATTTTAGTTACCTTTCACTTGATTCATTACTTCTTCAGCAAAGTTATCACATCTTTTTTCCATACCTTCACCAACTTCGTAACGAATCATACTTTTAATTTCTCCACCATTGTTAGTTACATATTTTTCTACTGATAAATCGCCATCTTTAATAAATGCTTGTTCAGATAAGCAAATTTCTTTATAGAATTTCTTAATACGACCTTCAACCATTTTTTCAGCAATATCAGCAGGTTTTCCTTCATTAATAGCTTGTTCTTTTAAAACAGCTTTTTCATTATCTAGGACATCTGCTGGGACTTCACTAGGAAAACAATATAATGGTCTCATAGCTGCCGCTTGCATAGCAATATCACGAGCAACTTCAGCATTTGCACCTTTAATTACAGTTAAAGCAGCAATCTTACCACCCATGTGGATATAATCACCAAAGAATTCATCATCACTTTTAGTAACAATGCTAAATCTTCTTAAAGATAATTTTTCACCAATTTTAGCAGTTTTATTAACTATTAATTCACCAATAGTACCATCAGTAGTCATAAGTTCTTTTGCTTCATCTAAAGTTTTAACATCACTTTTAAGTAAAGACCCACCAATAGTATCAATCATACTAATGAATTCTTCATTTTTACTTACAAAATCTGTTTCACTATTAACTTCAACTATAACTGCTTTATTACCTTCAATATAAATATTTGCTAAGCCTTCTGCAGCAATACGACTTTCCTTTTTAGCGGATTTAGCAATGCCTTTTTCTCTTAGATAATTTATAGCTTCATCCATATTACCATTAGTTTCTGCTAAAGCTTTTTTACAATCCATCATTCCTGCTCCAGTAACTTCTCGCAAATTTTTAACCATACTTGCTGTAACTTCCATAACTTCCTCCTTATTTACTTAACATTTCAATTAATTCATCTTTTTTCATTGATGAATAACCTTTTATTTTATTTTCTTTAGCTAATTTTTTTAATTCAGCTATAGTCTTTGATTCTAATTCATCAACTTTTTCCATTTCTTTAATTTCTTCTAAAACAGTTTCATCTACTTTTACTTCTTCAATTTCTTCTTTTTTATCTTTTTTTAATTCAGATTTATCTTTACTATCTTCTTTCTTTTCATCTTCTGTAACATAATCAACAATTTCTAAACCATTTGCTTCACAAATAGCATTAGTTATAACACCCAACATAACTTTAATAGAACGAACAGCATCATCATTACCTGGAATAACAAAATCTACATCATCAGGATCACAATTAGTATCAACTACTCCAAATACTGGAATATTTAATTTTCTTGCTTCTCTGATAGCATTAATTTCTTTTTTAGGATCAACAATAATTAATGCTTGTGGTAATTTTTCCATATTTCTAATACCACATAATACTTTATTTAATTTATCATATTCCTTCTTAAGTCCAATAACTTCTTTTTTAGGTAATACTTCAAATGTACCATTTTTTTCCATTTCTTCAATTTGTTCAAGTCTTTTAACTCTTCTTCTAATCGTTCTAAAGTTTGTAAGTGTTCCACCTAACCATCTTTCTGTTACATAATAAGAATTACTTCTTTCAGCTTCTTCTTTGCACACTTCAGCAGCTTGCTTACGTGTTCCAACAAATAAGAATTTCCCTCCATTTTCAGCGATTGTTTTAATTTCTGCATAAGCCTTTTCCAAACAATCCTTAGTCTTTTCCAAATCAATGATATAAATATCATCTCTTGAAGTAAAAATATACTCTTTCATTTTTGGATTCCATCTTTTTGTTTGATGTCCAAAATGAACTCCTGCCTCTAAAAGATAACTCATAGAAACTACTGCCATAAATTTCATTCCTCCTTCGTTTTTTCTTCTTGATACTTCTAAATTCTCACACTCATATGAGCACTAGCAAGAACAATCCATATCAATGTTTATTTCGCATTTACAGCAATTTAAATTCTACCAAATATTATGCTAATTTACAAGTATTTTTAATCAATTTCATAAATTATAGGTTACAATTCACAGTCAAAACGAGAAAAATTATTACCTAAACAATTCGAACTTTGCCAATATTTAATTTAAATTTACTATAAGCAAAGTTAGTTTTATGTTGTATAATACTTTGTAAGTATAAAAGTCAATATAAAAATTTATAATTATGGTCAAAGAACTTTAGGAGTAGCTACAAAAGATACCTTCTCCATTTTAGAAAACTATGAACAAGTTGATAAATTTAATCATTTACAAGAAAGGCTTTTTCAAAGTGCCGATATGCTTACATTTATTTACAAATATTATTACAATTTCAAAAACAAACAAAATTTATCAAAGGGAGAAATATACTTTTTTCAATCAATAAAAATGCGAATAATTATAAAAGAACTAGAAAAGAAAAAATTGTAACATTCAAAAAGCAACCAAATGGTTGCCTTTTGAAGCGGAGCGTGGCTCCTACACAAAGGCGGAACCTCAAACCAAGAAAGAACTAGTATATTTAAACTAGGGTTATCAGTCCCGTAGTAGATATAACATCTACATATATATTATATCCACCAGTAATTAAATTATACCATTTAATTTATCACTTGTAAATAGTTTTCGCCAATTTCAATTAAAAATGATTAAATTAATTAATCCCAACCACAACTTGATTCATGTTGTGTTACATCTTTATCAACAAACGAATAACCGTACATTGTGCAAGTATTATTTGTTTTGTCTTTTATAACCACTTCAAAACTATCTTCATATTCATTATATCCGATATTAGCACGGTAACCATCTAATCCTATATCATCAACTTCAAAATTATCATCAATAGTTGTAAATGTTGTAATTAAATTATCATCATAATCTCTTAATGTAATACTATTATTTTCATTGGCTACAAAATAATTACCAACTAAACCTATTATATCTCTATCAATTGTATTAATTAAATTACCCTCTAAATCATAGACATAAATATTTCCTAACCAAATCGCTATGGTATTATTTAAATCATTAAAATGAGCCGTAAAATATCCTTCATCATAATCTTTATAATCACTTGGTAAACTATGAGGTCCTATTAAAACATCAAAATTACTATCCAATACTTGAGTTGTGCTATTATTCCCTCCCCGCCCTATATCAACAGTGGCTATATAAAAAGTTTTATTATCAAAACTCACTTGTTCTAGATACAAAGCATTATCTATTGATTTAATTAACTCTAAAGTATCACTATTATACACATGAGCCATTTGATGGTCTGGATATCCCGTATAATCAGAAGATACAATATAATCTCCTACTATATTTGCTTCACCATCACCAATTAAATAAACTTTTTCATCTAAATTATCTTTATCTATTACTAATGACATTTTAGATTCTGTACCATTATAAGTTAAAACAATTTTATCTTTATAGGTTTTACCAGAATAATTGTTTCCTCCGATAGTCTGCAATATTTCATCATCTTTATTCATTAAATAACTTTCATTTTTGTATTCATCTCTTGTTAAAAAGTATTCATCTAAAACTAACAAAGGATGCATTAGTGAATTATCATACCACTCACCAAATAAGAATTTTTTCTCTTCAGTATTATAAACATTTCCATGATTGTTCTCATTATAAACAATTATATCAAAATTTTCATTACCAAAGTTATTAGCAACCGATAAATAAGATATTACACTCGCAGATATATCTTTAGTCATTTCGGTATCATAAACCGCATTATTATTAAAATCAATTACATATACATTATCATCAATTATAAATGCAACTTCATCTTCATAATTAATACCTTTAGTAGTACAAGCAAAAGTTTTACAAGTATATTCACCTTCTAGTTTATCTTCATCTAAATCATTATATATTTCTTCTTGATAACCATCATTATTAGTATATACGCGGGCACATTTTCCATCAACAGTCTCAAAACATGCTTCATATAAATCTTCATAAAACTTTATTTTTAAGGGATATACTCTAGTATCATTGACATCTTTATTCGGATTTATTACTTCATTTACATTATTTTCTTTATTCTCATTATTAGTATTATCTTCTTCATTCCCTAAAAAATACCATATTAAAACTCCAACTAAAATTAATATTAATATACCACCAACAATTAATACGATTTTCTTGTTTTTATTCACAATTAACCAACTCCTAAATTAAAAATAAAGTATGAATTATGTACTTTCCATATAAAGTTTACACTTCTGTTGGTGTAAGCCAACTAAACTCTGGAATATTTCTAAGTATACCATAAACTATAATAATAACAAGTAATATATACCAAATATATTCTGGTATTTTTATATTTATATTAAACTTTTTTAATATAAACTTAATTATTAAATAAATAATACTTAATATAAGTAGAATAAATACTAAAGGATTATACCTAAATGCTTGATAAAATTCTAAATGTAATATTGAAAAAAACATTCTCGTAATACCACACCCAGGACAATAAAGGTGCGTTATATAATAAAATGGACAAGGAATAGAAAAATTAAATAACTTATTAATAAAAAAATAAAACAAGAGTAAAAATAGAAACATTACTATTTTTACTCCATTACTTAATTTACTCATTTAGAAAACTTATTTAATTCGTTTTGCATTAAGCAATAATTAACTATTCCAAGTCCTAAAAATTGTAATATCAAATATAAAACTGCATTATCACCAACAGCAATATTTCTCTTACCACCAGCAGCATGAATTTTTTGTCCCATTCTATAAGCCCAATAAATGCCATAAATATTACATGTAATTAAGCTTAGGATAAAAGCTAGTCCACCAGAAGTATCATTTTCTTCACTTACAATATTAGCATCATCAGTTAAAGTAATAAACCAATAAATACCATAAATACCACAAGTTATAATAGAAAATATGACACTTGTAACAATACTTCTTTCAGGTATTTTTACTCCACTATTATTTGTTGAATTATAGTTATTAATTATTACTGTACTACCTGAAGTATCATTGTTTTCTAAATTAGTTCCGCATTTAGTACAAAAATTGCTATTTTCCGTTACTTCACTACCACAATTTGGGCAAAATTTTGCCATAAACTCAACTCCTTCCATAAAAATCATATCATATTAATTCATTTAATACAATAATTTTCAAAAGAATCTTATAACATCTTGAATTGTTATATAAATCATTAGTAAGAATAATAAAGCAAATCCTATTAAATGACATATACTTTCAAATTTAGCATTAACAGGACTACCTTTAATTTTTTCAATGATTAAGAACAAGATATGACCGCCATCAAATGCTGGGAATGGTAAAATATTAATAAATCCAACATTTATTGATAAGAAAGCTATAATATACATCATATAAGAAATACCATAACCAATTGATGCATCAATTACCTCATACATACCTACTGGACCAGATAAAGCTTGAAGAGAAATCTTACCTGTAAATAAACCTTCAATAGTTAGAGCCATTGACTCAACAATACTACCAAATTTTTGAAATGCATATTTAATAGAACCCCACAATCCAGTCATAACATCTTGGGTTATATAAACACCAAAAGTTTTAGTTTCAATACCTGTTTCTTCATCAACAACAACATCTGGTTCAACTTTAATATTTTCAACTTCACCATTTTCATGTTCTACTCTAAATTCATAAATATTATCTTTACTTTCCATAATAAGAAGTATTTGTGCTTTATCCCAATTAGAAACTTTTCTTCCATTGATTTCTAAGATTTTATCACCATCTTCTACACCCGCTATAGCCATTGGAGAATCTTCAACTACTTCTCTTACAACTGGTAAATTTACTGTTCCACCCCAGATTAGAGATGAAATAAACAAAAATAATAAAGCTAGTAAAAAGTTATTAACAACACCAGCAACTAAAATGATAACCCTTTGATACCAAGGCTTATTACACATGAATGATTTTTTATTTATCTTTTCATCATCTTCATAAACTTCTCCAGCCATCGCTACAAAGCCCCCGATAGGTATAGCTCTTATGTTATAATCAATTTTATCTTTACCTTTATGTGTAAAAATAATTGGACCCATGCCAATAGAAAATTCATAAATATGAACTTTAAAAATTTTAGCCCAAATAAAATGACCAAACTCATGAACTAAAATAATAAGACCTAAAATAAATATTAAAACAAGTAATGAAACAAACCACATATGCATCTCTCCTTTAAATGATTAATAAAAACATATACATTAAAAATACAAATATTATACTATCTATTCTATCAAGTATTCCACCATGCCCTGGCATAATATTGGAAAAATCCTTGATTTCGTTTTCTCTTTTTATTTTACTCATTACTAAATCTCCCATCTGTCCAACTATTGAAAGCAAAATCGTAATAATAACTACTCTAAAAGTTAAATTACCAACAAGTAAAGAGTAAAATACCACACCAACTATTGATCCAATTAAAGTACCACTTATTGCCCCTTCCCAAGTTTTTTTAGGACTAAGTTTTGGACACATTTTATGTTTACCAAAGTATTTTCCCCCAAGCATCGCAAAAATATCAGTAATCATTGGTATAAGTAATAAATAGATAAATAAATAAAATCCTCTATTTCTTATAACAATAAATATATTAAATATTATACCTAATAACAATGTTATACCTAATAAATAAAAGGCATCCCTAGAAGTATATTTATCTTTTTTATAAAATATAGTTGGTATTAATAACAAAAGCAAAATCATTGTTATAATTTGATAAGTAATACCTCTATAAATTGTAAAATCTTGATAATTAGATAAAACTAAAGATAACATTGAAAATAACCCTAAAACAATCATTAATTTAGGATATTCATTGTGTGACTTTTTTAAATCAATCAATTCTTTATAAGCGAGCATTGCTATAACACAAACACCAAAAGTAAAAAAATAATTACCTAATATAATCAAAGGTACTACAATAATAAGAGCAACAATTGCACTAATAATTCTTTTTTTCATTATCTTACCTCTATTAAAATATATCATAGTTTATCTTATTTTACAACTTAAAAAAGTAGATTTTACTCTACTTTCTCATCAAAGCCTTCGATTTCATCAAGTTGATCTTCCACTAAAGCTCTAAATCTTCTTTTATATACAACTACTTTTCTTCTTAAACTTTCCGCTTCGGATTCTATTCTCTCTGCTTTAGCTAAAGCATTATTAATTACTTTAGTGGCATTTCTTCTAGCATCTTCTAATATTGTTTTTGATTCATCATAAGCAACTTTTTTAATATTACTAGTTGATTCTTCTGCAACAAGTATTGCTCTATTAAGAGTTGCTTCAATATCCTTATAATGCTTAAGTTCTTTTTGCATCTCTTCATTTAAAGCACAACTTTTCTTAAGTTTATTTAACATACTTTCATATTCAACTATTACTTCTTTTACAAAGCTATTTACTTCTTCTTTATTATAGCCTTGTAAACTTGTACTAAACTTATTTACCATAAGCATCCTACCAATCTAGTTCTTCATCAGTATTATTCTTACTTACCTTTTCCGATTCATCACTTATTTTACCTTGAACATTAACATTTTTTGGAGTACACAAATAAATTCCTACTCCAATTTTTTGCATTGAACCACCGATAGCATAAATAACACCACTTAAAAAGTCAATAATTCGCTTAGCTTGGTCGCTAGTTACCCTTTTTAAGTTAACAACAACACTATTTCTATTTTTTAGGTGATCGGCAATTTGTTGAGATTCTGAATAAGCCCTTGGTTCTAACAAAATCATTTTGTTGCCGGACTTATCTGCTTCTTTTATGGCCTCTTCTTCACTCATTGAATAGTATTCATCTTCAGTGCCTACTAAATTATCATCATCACCATCATAACTAAAAATTTTTTTAAAGTTTAAACCCATATGGATTCCTCCCTAGTCTACACTTTTAATTCTATCAAATTTTTTAAAACTTAGCAATACTAAAGCTCAATTTTTTTACTTATATATTTAATTACTTCATCAACACTTAGTGTTACTTGTTCCATTGTATCTCTATCCCTAACAGTAACTGTATCATTTTTTAGGGTTTCATCATCAATTGTCACACAAAATGGTGTCCCAATAGCATCACTTCTTCTGTATCTTTTACCAATTGAACCAGCTTCATCATAAGAACAAGCAAAATGTTTACAAAGCCTTGCATAAACATCATTTGCTTTATCCGCATGGACTTTTTTAATTAATGGTAAAATGGTTACTTTATATGGCGCTAGTGCTGGATGAATTTTTAAAATAATTCTTTCTTCATCATTTACCATATCTTTAGTATAAGAATTAATTAATATTGCCAGTAATAATCTATCTAGACCAACTGATGGTTCAATAACATATGGCAAATATTTTTCATTAGTTTCTGAATCTAAATACCTTAAATCTACTCCACTATGTGTTTGATGAACAGATAAATCATAATCACTCCGATCAGCAATTCCCCATAATTCTCCCCAACCAAAAGGAAATAAGAACTCAATATCAGTTGTTGCTTTACTATAGAATGCTAGTTCTTCTTTAGCGTGGTCTCGAAATCTTAAAGAATCACTATCAATACCTAATGTTTTTAAAAAATCCATACAATAGTTTTTCCAATAACCAAACCATTCTAAATCAGTATTAGGTTTGCAGAAAAATTCAAGTTCCATTTGTTCAAATTCCCGGGTTCTAAAAATAAAATTCCCAGGAGTTATTTCATTTCGAAAAGCTTTACCAGTTTGAGCAATACCAAATGGTAGTTTAAGGCGCATACTTCGCTCTACATTCTTAAAATTAACAAATATACCTTGAGCAGTTTCTCCCCTTAAATAAACGGTATTTTTTGTATCATCAGTTACCCCAATAGATGTTTCAAATAACAAATTAAATTTCCTAATCGGCGTAAAATCAGTAGAACCACAGACAGGACATTTAATATTATTATCTTTAATAAACTTTTCTAAAGATTCATTATCCCAACCATCACCAGTTACTTCACCGTGAGTCGCATCTTCAATTAATTTATCCGCTCTATGTCTGCTTTTACATTTCTTACAATCTATCAAAGGATCTGCAAAAGATGCTACATGACCTGATGCTACCCATACCTCCGGATTCATAATTATAGCACTATCTATTCCATAATTATAAGGGTTTTCCTCTATAAATTTCTTCTTCCAAGCCCATCTTATATTTTCTTTTAAATTAGTACCAAGTGGACCATAATCCCAAGAATTGGCAAGTCCATTATATATTTCACTACCTTGAAATATAAATCCATATTGTTTAGCATAATTTACTAATTCTTCCATAGTTATTTTCATATAAATCAATTCCTCTCACAACCATTATATCATTAATTCAACATAAAAGTATACAAAAATTTAACATTATACTTTTATCTATAGGGGTCAATTGTTTATTGCAAATAAACAAGCATTATGCTATACTTAATTTATCAAAGTATGGAGGTTTTGGAAATGTCTAAAATAATTAATTTACATAATTCTATTAATAAATATTTTAGTAATATATTAGAAACTAAATATATAGAAAATATTATACTAGATAAAAATTATAATATTATATTTGATCACACTATTAATTTTAATGGTTATTTTGTTAATGGTTTAATTTATAATAAAAATAATGAAATAACCATTAAAATTAATCCTTATTCTAATGAATCAATATTATTTATTCTTATGCATGAGATAACTCATGCAATAGATAAAAATAAATTAAAAGAATTAGTTATTAATTTTTTAATTCAAAAATCAGATTTAATAGAAGATAATTATATAGTTAGTGATGAACTTATTTGTGATATTGCTGGTGTATTACTTGGTAATACTAAATTCTTGAATTATTTATATTATAATAGTAATTATAATATAAATATTAATAATAACTATGATAAATTTATAAATAACTTTTTAATTAATTGGGAATATTGTTATAGAAATAATATAATAAATAAATATGAAAATATCAATTATAGTATAAGTTTAAAAAATAGTAATATTAATAATAAGACAAAAATACCAATTATATATTCAAAGGAAAAAGTTATTATTAATAAACAAAATTCCAAAAGATTTACAACTAAAATTTAAAAACACTGTAAAAAATGGAAATTATACTAATAAAGCTACTGGATATGTAGCAACAATTAATGCAGAAACTAAAAGTAAAATAATCAACCCAAAACAAAAATTAAACAAAACTCAAAAAGAATATATATTAAGAATTATCAGTGCATTAGAGTTACCTCAACTATTTGAAAATGCTCTATACATTGATACACTAAATCCTATGAAAAATAAAAATAACCAAAATGAATTAGGTTATCATCACTTTGTTGCCCCAATTGTTATAGATGGAGTTTTATACAGAGTATTAATTACAGGAAAAGAAAAAATCAATTCCAAAAGATTATATTCACTAAATATAGAAATTTTACCAACAAAAAGTGGAACAATTCCAAGAGTGAATAAACACTCATTAAAGGGAATTGTTCCAACTGATATAACTATATCAGAATTAACATACAATGTCAATATATTTAATTATCAAACCAGGATTGAAGGTTTGTCAAACAAAAGTGACAGAGTCACGACAAACCAACTATAGATTATTTTAATTTTTTAAAATAATCACG
>CALVYM010000015.1 GCA_944372205.1 uncultured Bacilli bacterium | reverse complement strand
ATTAAATGAATTTAGATATTAGGAATCCAGAGCAAGTAATAAGTGATAGCAGTGAACTCTTAGCTCTTGCTAGTAAAATTGAAGGTGAAGTAAGCAATTTACAAGCCCAAAAAGCAAAAATTGAAGGTAGTTGGACAAGTGATACAACAGATAGAGAATCTACTGTTGCAGGTTTAACTAAAAATATTAATAATTTAAATGCTTTAATTGCGGGTATTAGAAAAGTTGCTAATGATGCCTCATACTATGCGGAACGTAGTATAGAAATTTCTAGAAATCAAATAAATTAAGGAGGAAATTATGAATTTTACAATTAATAATACAAGTGAAGTTAAAAATCTAGCTAATGAACTTATTAATAACGGAGCAAATGTTAATAATATTGTTCAAGAACTTACAGCAATTTTATCAACTTTTTCTTCATCTTGGGAAGAAACTCAAAGCGATGCTCAAGCATTTAAGGCTCAGTTACAAAACGAAATAAATTTTGCAACTAAATCAACAAATGTTAATAATAATTTTGCTAATTCATTAATAAGTTATATAGATTTTATTGAAAAAACTGGAAGTACTTCTGCTAGTACCAATGGTTCTATTTAGGGAGGAATTATGAATAATACAATTAGATTTAATATAGATGAAGTTAGAAGAATACAAACAGAACTTATAGAAATAAAAACACAACTTAGAAATAAATATGATAATGATGCTAGAATCATCAATGATATTGCTGCTAATATAAAGAGTAGTGAATTTAGTACTACTATTCAAAATTATATAGCTGCTAATGAAACAAAAAGTACACAAATTATTTCTTTATTTGATTCTGTTGATGCGTTTTTAACTAATCAAATTAATGCATATACTGAAGCTAATACCACTGCTGGAGATAATTTAACACGTCTTCAAGGTATGTTAGATAATTTATAGAAAGGATGATTATTAATGTTTGTTAATTTAGATATTGAGACACTTAAAGCAATAAGTAGAGAAATTGATTCAACTAATAGCACTTTAGTTGGAAGTTTATATCCACAGGTGAGGAATGCCTTAGTTAGTATTAATGAAAATATTAAAACAAGTGGTCTTACAGCATTACTTAATTCTTGTGTTAATGTAATTGATGAAACAAGTCAAACCTTGGGTAAGAATATTACTAATTTAAATGCATTTTTAGATAGTCAAATGCGGGCATACCAACAAACACTAGAAGAAATGGTAGGTAATATTAGAACATCTGTTAGTCATATGGAAGAATTAATATCACAAATAAGTGGCGTTAATAGATTGGGAGTTAATACTACTAGATTAGGTAGTGTATATCAAACTTTAGCAAGTAATGGAGGTATTTAGTATGGATCAAAATGTAGAAATGCAATTTAATTCAATAGTACAACTTCTTATTGATGGATATTTAAGGAAAAAAGATCGCCCTAAAATGGCTGATATTATGAAAAGCCAAAATAAAGAAGAACAAAAAGGTGTACTTACCGAAGATCATATAAAATTAATTCAACAAATGATTCAAGAAGAGGCTTCTGCTATTGGGGTTAATGTATCTGATGAAGTAAGAAAAAGCGGTGAAGAATATATAATTGGTAAGTTATCTAATGTAGAAAGACAATATTTATATGTATTAGTAGATGATATGCTAGGTGTACTTGATGTAATAAATGAAAGGCAAAGCGCCAAAGCATAAAATAGAAAAGGGTGAGACTTGTGAAAGATAAATATTTACCAATAGGTAGTATTGTAACTATTAATAATACTAATAAAAACGTAATGATTGTAGGATACTATGCTATAAAGTATCAAAATGTAGTTAAAATGTATGATTATGTAGGAATAAGCTATCCGGAAGGTACACTGCTTGATGGTAATTTTGCTTTTAATCATACAGATATAGCTAATATTTTATATGAAGGTTACAAAGATGATTCATTTAATGTTTTAAATAAAAATATGTTGGGTCAAAATGAAAATAAGAGCATTGATGCTAAAAAAGATAGCAATTTTGTTAATGTAAAATATGATGCTAATGGTGTTGTTCAATATGAGGAATTTGAAGATAAAAGTGTTACAGAATTAGTTGAATTATTAAGTGAAGATGTTAAAAATCCTTTTGAAGCTCAAGTATCTACAGATAAGACTTTAAATGCTGTTCCTGTTATTGAAGAAAAGCTAAGCAACACTCCACCTAATCCAAAAGTAGCTTCAGATACAGAGAGTATAATTAATAATTTAAATGCTATTTTAGAGGAAAATAAAAATAATAATGCTATAGATAATAACCAAGACGTTAAAAATTTTGAAGAAGTAAAAATTGATATTCCTACTTATAAATTTACAGAAGACGGTATTATCTTTAATGAATAATAACACCAAAAGGTGTTTTTTCTTTGTGTAAAATAATGTAAACCAATGTATAGTTTACATTATTTTTTTATCTTTATTTTTTGGCATATTTTAGCCAAAAAATAAGTATGTCTAAAAATTTTTAAAAAAAATTTAACATAAAAAAAAGATTTTTGAAGAAAATTAGCGAATATATATAGTGAAGGAGGTGAAAAGAATTTAAAAAAAATATTAGCAAAGGAGGTATTGGAAAGTGAAGAAATTAATATTTTTTTTAATTAGTTGTTTATGTATTGTAGATGTTAGTGCTGCTACAGAAAAATTTTATGGAGGGAAAAAAATTCCTGAAATGTATATTACTAAAATAGATGAATATGGTAATATTACAAACAAACAAGGGGGTTTTATAAGACGAGTAAGTGATGATGCTTTTGTTTATTGTTTGGAGCCTTTTGTAGATCTTAGCCCTGAAACCAATTATAAGGTATTTGAAGATAATTTTTTAGAAGAATTAGGTATTAGCAAAACTGTTTGGGAAGAGATTTCTTTAATAGCTTATTATGGTTATATGTATGAAGGGCATACAGAAGATTATTGGTATTATATTACACAAATGTTAATTTGGATGGAGATTGCTCCTGATGCAGAATTTTATTTTACGGATGCTCTAGGAGGACCTATTAATGAGGTAAAATATCAATCTGAGATTAAAGAAATCAAAAATTTGGTAAAAAAGCATAAAATGCTACCTAATATTACGGATATCTCAATACTTTATGGGGAAAGTATTACTTTAGAAGATACTAATAAAGTATTAAGTAATTATAGTATTGAGAGTAGTAATAATTTAATTAATATTAATGGTAATAATCTAGAAATAAATGCTAGTATGTTAGGAAGTTATAATATTAAATTAAAAAGAGTTAGTAGTAATTATGATGTATTACCATTTGTTTATATTGATGAGGAAAGTCAAAAAGTAATGAGCTGCGGTAATTTGCCAGATATTATCTTTGAATTTAATATAACAATTAAACCATGTAAGTTAATTGTCTCTAAAAAAGATGCTGCTACTTTAGAAAATATAAATATGAGTAACATTAAGTTTTTGTTATATGATAGTTATGGTAATTTAGTTGATAGCACTTTTACTAATGAAGAAGGGATTGCTTTATTTAATAACTTAAAAACAGGTACATATTATTTAAAAGAAGATAAAAATCAAATAATACCTGGATATAATATAAATGAAGATGTTATAAAAGTAGAAATAAAAAATGCTACTACCAATGTAGACTTTTATAATTCCCAAGTAAAAGGACAAATTAAAATAGTTAAATATCAAGAAGTAATAGAGGATAATACTTTAGTACAACATCTAGCTAAAGGTATTGAATTTGGTTTATTTGATTGTAATAAAAATTTAATAAAAACAGGTTTAACCAATGAAAACGGTGAAATTATATTTGATAATTTAGATATTGGTAAATATTATATAAAAGAATTAAGTGTTCAAGATGAATATATTTTAAATGATGATTTTTTAGAAGTTACAGTTAAAATAACTGAAGATAATGTTGGAAGTAGCGAGGTGATAAAAGTGCATAATGAATTAAAAAAAGGTTATATTAAGGTAATTAAATATAAAGAATTAGAAGATAAGGAAATAGTACTTGCTAAAGGTATAGAGATAGGTTTGTTTGATAAAGATAAAAACTTGATTGATGTTGGTATTACTAATGAATTTGGAGAAGTAATATTTAAATTAGCTTGTGGTAAGTATTATGTAAAAGAACTTAGTGAACTTGTTGAATATGAATATGATGATACCTTTTATAAAGTAATAGTTAAAGAGAATTTAGAAGAAGAAATTAATATAGTTAATTATTTAAAGAAGGGTAAGTTAATAATAAATAAAGTCGGAGATAATTTTATTCCACTAGAAGGTGTTTTGTTTAATATATATAATGAAAATAACGAATTAGTATATAGTGGATTAACAAATGAATCAGGTTTATTGGAGGTAAATGATTTAATATTAGGTAGTTATTATATAAAAGAAATGAAAGCAAGTTCAGGTTATCAAATATTAAATGATAAAATATATTTTAATATATTAGAAAATGAAGAAGTAATAACGGTTAATATAACTAATGAAAAAATTAGTATAAAAGTACCTAATACTGGAATAAATTTAGAAGAAATTATTTTATTTATTGACAAAAAAAGATTTAAAATAAGCTAAAATATGATATAATACACTCAGGGTGTTTATAAAATGTTACGTAGTGAAGTAGATAGAAGCAAATTAAGTCCAATGATGGCTCAATATATGGAAATAAAAGACGAATATCCTGAAGAATTAGTATTTTATCGTTTGGGAGACTTTTATGAAATGTTTTTTGATGATGCATTAATAGCATCAAGAGAACTAGAACTTACTTTAACAGGTAGAGTGGCAGGTTTATCTGATAGGGTTCCTATGTGTGGAGTTCCTCATAATAATGTTAAAAGTTACATTGAAAAACTTGTCAATAAAGGATATCGCGTTGCCATTTGTGAACAATTAGAAGATCCTAAAACAACAGGTAATAGAATGGTAAAAAGAGGAATAGTTGATGTAATAAGTAAAGGAACTATTGCGGATAATGACCTTTTAAATGATAAAGATTCGTCATATATTGCTAGTATTTTATTTTATCAAGATGTAATTAATATAACTATTTTAGATATATCTACTAGTTTTCTAGCTAATTTAACAATTGAAAATAACATAGATTTATTAATTACCGAAATACTTAATTATAATATTAAAGAATTAGTATTAATGGATAATACTAAAGTAGAATTAATTAATTTATTAAAAAACAATTATCATATTGAAATAACTTTTAGTGATAAATTATTAGAAGATAAATATCAAGATTTTTTAAATACTATAACTAATCGGCGAATTAAAGAAGGAGTTGAACACTTATTTTATTATTTAGTAATTCGCCAATTAAAGGATTTAAGTCATATTAATCATATAGAAATACTTAAAAAACATGATTATTTAGAAATGGATGTTCACACAATTAGAAATTTAGAATTAGTAGAAACAATTCGATTAAAAGAAAGAACATATTCTCTAGTTTGGCTTCTTGATAAATGTAAGACAGCAATGGGTAGTAGAAAACTTAAAAGTTGGATATTAAATCCATTAAAAAATAAAGATATTATAAATGCTAGATTAGATAAAATAGAAAAATTAAATAATGAATTTATTTTAAAAGATGAACTTAAGAATGCTTTAAATGAAGTATATGATATTGAAAGACTGGCTGGTAAAGTTATAAATGGTAGTCTTAATGCCAGGGATTTATTACAACTTAAAAACAGTTTAAGCATTCTGCCGAAGATTAAAGAAATTATTGAGAGTTTAGATTTTAGTTATGAAATAAATACACATGACAATATCTATGATTTATTAGATAAGTCACTAGCAGAAGATCCACCAATTAGCATAAGAGAGGGCGGAATTATTAAAGAACATTATAATCCCGATTTAGATGAACTTAGATTAATTCGTAGTGGGGGAAAAGATTTTGTTGCAAGATTTGAAGCAAAAGTTAAAGAAGAAACTGGTATTAAAAATTTAAAGGTTGGTTTTAATAAAGTATTTGGATATTATATTGAAGTACCAAATGGTTCCAAAAATTTAATTAAAGATGAATTTAACTTTCAAAGAAAACAAACTTTAACAAATTGTGAGAGATATATTTCACCAGAATTAAAAGAAAAAGAAGCTTTAATATTAAATGCTGAAGAAAATATTATGAATTTAGAATATGATTTATTTTGTGAAATAAGGAATAAAATAAAAGAAGTTGTACCAGAAATTATAAAAACAGCAGGAATACTTAGTGAAATAGATGTTTTAGTAGCCCTTAGTATTTGTAGTGAAGAATATAATTTAGTTAGACCAAAGATTATAGATGAGGCAAGAATTAATATAAAAGATGGTAGACATCCTGTTGTTGAGATTGTAAGCCGTGATGAATATGTTCCAAATGATTGTATTATGGATAAAGGAATTAATACTTTACTTATTACTGGTCCTAATATGAGTGGTAAATCCACTTTTATGAGACAACTAGCTATAATTGTAGTAATGGCACAAATAGGATCCTTTGTACCAGCTTCCAGCGCAGAATTACCAATAATTGATAAAATATTTACCAGAATTGGAGCTAGTGATGATTTAGTAAGTGGAGAATCTACTTTTATGGTTGAAATGAAGGAAGCTAGAAATGCTATAGCAAATGCAACAGACAAAAGTTTAATTTTATTTGATGAATTAGGAAGAGGAACTGCTACATATGATGGAATGAGTTTAGCCCAAGCTATACTTGAATATATTAGTGATAATATTAAATCTTTTACTTTATTTTCCACCCATTATCATGAACTTACTAAATTAGATAAAAAATATAAAAACATTAAAAATGTTCATGTTAGTGCTGTTGAAAATGGCGATACAATAACATTTTTGCATAAAGTTAAAGATGGAGCAGTTGATAAAAGTTATGGTATACATGTAGCTAGACTTGCTCATATGCCTGATAGTTTACTTAAAAGAGCTAGTGAAATATTAGAAGAATATGAAACTAAAGCTAAAAAGAAAGATGGATTAGAAAAAGTACAACTTAGTATGGATTTCTTTGAGGACAATAAAAAAGACGATTTAATAAAAAAGAAAATAGAAGAAATCGATTTAATGAATACAACTCCAATTGAAGCTTTAAATCTACTTTATGAATTAAAAGAAGAAATAAAAAAAGCAACGAATTAATCGTTGCTTTTATCAAGTTTGTGTTTTTTAATTATGGCATTTACTTCATCGACATTAATATTAACTAAAGCTGAAATAGTTTCAATTGGAATATTTTGATTAACTGCATTTTTGATAACATTAATTTTTACTTCATCAGATCCTTGTTCAATGCCATTTTTAAATGATATTTCTTTTTCAGTATTACGAAGTAATAGCTCATCTTCATCTGGTGTTAACCAATTAAATTCATTATTTACTTTCATAAGCACATATTCAAAATCCTTTTTTAGTTCATCATTTGGATAAAAACTCTTTAGTTCATTTTCATCCAAATCAACCATTAAGATATATATATAATCTTCTTCTCTTACTTCTTGATTATAACATGCAATTTTCAAATTATCTACATTTATTTCAACAATTTCAAAATTTTCTACATATTTTTCATGGTCATCGGATTGAACATAAAATTTCTTAAATACATAAGAACGGTCAGTTTCACCATAATTAAGGTTAATCTGAATAAACTTACTATATATATCATACTTCTGTTTTTTTCTAACTTTTTGACTATAAAAAGAGGTTATATAATTGAAGTTTCTTATTCGTTTAGCTTCAGTATAATCATTGGTATTAACTTCAATGTTAATAAAACCGCCATCAATTAATGCAACAACATCAACTGATTTTTTGTGTTCATTTACGACCCTTTTAGGAAGTTCATTATTAACAAATTCAACTATTTTGACATCCTTTTTTAAAGCTTGTGAAAGTATACCTTCTAGTATTTTTGCAACAGATGGTGATGAGAGCGGTTGGAATTGAACAATATCAAAAAACACAAATAATAATTATGAAGTGTTTTATATAATAAATGGTAGAATAGGTAATGACAATACACCAATTACTTCTGGAAAACATGTATATCCTTGTTTTTATCTAATCTCATCAACTGAGTATCTCATCGGATCTGGGACTCAAACTGACCCCATTCGGATAAATTAAAAATGATATCATTATGATATCATTTAACCTAAGGCTACATCAAAGATCATCATTACCATAAAACCTAATATAGTAAATAATGCCATTAGGTTTTTCTTTTTATTAGCTTGACTTTCAGGAATGAGTTCTTGTATTACGACATAAATCATGGCACCTCCAGCAAAAGCTAGAAGTATTGGAAGTAAATATTGTATTTTAAGAACAAGTAATGCTCCTATAAATGCTGATATTGGTTCAACAATACCACTTAAAGATCCAAACGTAAATGCCTTTGCTCTAGATAATCCTTCTCGTCTTAAAGGTAGAGATACCGCCGAACCTTCAGGAAAGTTTTGAATACCTATACCAATTGCAAGCATTATTGCTGCAGATAGCGTTGCTCCTTCAATGCCATAAAATATTGAACCAAAAGCTACCCCAATTGCCATACCTTCTGGTATGTTTCATATGGGTAGTTAATTTTTTAAAAAAATATAGACAATTTTGTCTTGAGATATTTCAATTTTATCAATTAAATTTGTTATATTACTTTTTGTTATAGATATATTAAATTTGGCATTTAATATATCTATAATCTCTTTTTCTAATATTTTATAACTAAAACCATGGGCAGTACAAAAACTCTTGTTATACCTATAGTTATTACAACATAAATAGTAATTTTTATTTTGTCTTCTAATACTTAAGTGATGCTTACATTCATAGCAATAAAGTAAATTATCTAGAAGATTAGCATTTATTTTATCCCATCTATTTTGTTTATTTTTAAGTCTATTTTGAATATTTTCGAACTCTTCTTTAAAGATAATGCTAGGATGAGTATTATTTACTATTATCCAATTATTTTTTTCATTATTAATAATACGCCGATATTTATAACTAAGTCTTTTACTTTTATTTTGCACTAAACATCCAGTATAAATAGGGTTAGAAAGTATTTTTTTAATACTTTGATTAGTCCAAGAATTATTTTTATTTTTTCTAATTTTACTAAATGTTGGAATATTTTCTTTATTTAAAATATCTTTTATAGTATTAATTGAAGTTTTATTTAAATAAAGATCAAATATCTTTTTTACAATATAGCTTTCTTTTTTATTAATTATTAGTTTATTTTTATTTGTTTTACTTTGTTTATAACCAAGGGGAATACAGCCACCAGTCCAAAGACCTAATTCTTGCATCGTTTTTCTAGCACTTCTAATCTTTTTGGATAAGTCTTTGGAATATAAATCATTTAAAATAGCTTTAAAAGGAGCAATATCAATATTAGCATTATCATTTATAGTATCAATATTATCATTGATTGAAATAAAACGAATGTTATGAGTAGGAAAATATTCTTCAATTAATTCACCAGTTTTAATATAATTACGACCTAATCTAGATAAATCTTTAACAATAACTGTATTGATATTTTTATTATTAATATCTTTAATTAACTTCTCAAAACCAGGTCTATTAAAGTTTGTTCCCGTATAACCATCATCTATATAGGTATTTAATATATTTATATTATTATCAATCGCATATTTTATAAGTAAATTTTTTTGATTAGTGATAGATTCATTTTTATCTTCTTTTGATAATCTAATATATAAACCAGCTTTATAATTTGCCATTTTTTCTTTTAACTTTCTTTTTAGAAATTAAATAATATTTAAATTTTTTCATATTAAAAAATATGCAATAAAAAAAGATATATGAAATATCTAATTGTATTCATCATCATAATCTTCTTTAAATTCATTAATTAAAGTACTCAAGATTATAGGATTATTTATAGGTATTACATATTCTTCATTATTTTCAACAATACGTTGTAATACTAAATATTCTTGTGTAGGTTGTTCATCTTTGTTTATACCTACCGCTAGAAAGTAGGAGGTATTATTAATAGTAGACTCCATTAATAGCAAATAACTTTTGCCGTTTTCTAAATTAATACAATCATTTACATTCATCTAGTTACTCCTTTATTTAAATCTTTGTTTTTATCATATATCTTTTTTAAATTGTTCATTAGTCTAGTTTTTTCGTTATTTTTTAATGTTTTATCAGCATTAATTGTACTTACTAATGCTTCAAATTTCACTTGATCAAAAACATCAGCATTTTTTATTTCTTTAATCTCTTTATTATATTTTTTGTATTGTTCAGATTTTACTTTAGGAAGTAGGCAACCAGCAACACCTAAAACGCTACTGGCAGAACCTATTCCTAAGAGAGTATTAGTAGTTGCGGCAGCTGTTGCTAAAGCACTTTCTGCTGCAGTTGAGGCCGAAACTGCAAAAGAGGTAAGTTCCATGCCACCAATAGTCCAAACTCCAGTTGCAGAATTATATAAAGCTGTACTACCAATTAAATTTTCAAGAGCACTAGCTAAGGTAACATTTGATGCATGAAGGGCACTTTGAGTTGCAACTTCTGCTCCATGCCATAAGGCAGAATTACTTATCATTGAAGTACTTATTGAAGATATTTCTGCTGCTTTTATAGCTGAGGTAATCGCTGGCATCAAAGCATTAAAGGCCAAAATTACTGTTGCAATAATTCCTGCAATAGCTAGGGCAATTAATATTTGTTTTTTATGTTCATTTAACCACAACAAACTTTTTTTGCCAACAACTTTAATTTTTTGTCCAAAGGTTATGTCAGTATTTTGTGGCTGCAAAGTTTTTTCTGGTTCTTGAACTGTTTTTTGTTCAAGTTCAGTCTCCTTCGGCGATTCTTCTTTTTCTTCTTCTTCTTCGCCCTTAGCATAAATCAAAGAATCACTACCTGTAGTTTCAGCCAATTCTTTAACTTCAGAATCTTGTTTTATTTCCTCTTCTTTTTCTTCTTTTTTTGTTTCTACCTTTTTATCTTCTGGTGGTAAAACATCTAACGTTTCTATTTCTTCTGGTAATACTTTTGTACTTAAAATTTTATTACTTACTATAGTTGTTAATTCCTGATTTTTCTTCTCGTTTACTACTTTAGGCAATTTTGGATTAATAAGCATAAAATATAAATCATCATCAAGTTCTCCCAAATTGGTTTTCTTTCTTAAATGTTGGTAATCAAAAATATGTTTCATATTACTAAAGTTATTTTTTAAATAGTCTAACATTTTAAGTAGACTTAAGTATTCAATATTTTCTTCATAGTTAATACCACTAGTATTTTGGAGTTTTTTAATTCTAGCTGTAACTAAAGCATATTCATTATCAAAAACAATTTGAGGATTTAATATTTTTTTATTTATTTCATTAAGACCAGCAATATTGGCTAAATCTTCATATTCATATTTATATTTCAAATCTAAAAAATTATTATCCAAGAGTTCTTTCATACGAATTAATGCATTGTACCGTTCAACTTCACTTTTTAAAATATTTCTTGAATCAGCTGCTAGCATAAATACTCCTCGTGTTTCATTCTTAGAAGCTTCTTGAATTTTTTTTATTAATTCATTTACTTTGCTTTTCTCTTCTTCAAGATCCTTATCTTGTAAATGATTTTGATTTAACATATTTTGGTATTCTTCTTCAGTAATAGTTAAACCAGCTACTTCACACAAATTTAAAAATTCATAAGGATTTTTTAAATCGGAAAAATTGTTATTTATTATTTCTCTTAATCTAATTAAAGCATTATATTTATCAATATTTTCTTTTAATATATTACTTTTATCATTAGCTAGAATAAATTCACCCCGTATTGCATTTTTAGATAATTGTAAGATATGAGCAATTTCAGTATTAATTTTAATTAATTCATTTTCTAGTGCTATGTTCATACAATCACTCCTATCATAATTTTATCATAAATTCTTTTAAAAAACTACCCAAAAATCTATACCATCTGGTATGTTATGTAAAGTTATAGAAGATATAAGCATAACTATTCTTTTAGTATTATTTTGTGTGCCTTTTTTCTTCCATGTTAATTTATCAAAAAGTATATCTCCTCCATATAAAAGTAGACCTCCAGCAAAAAAACTTAATGATACTACAATCCAAGATGTCATACCTAAATTATTAGCCATTTCAATAGCTGGTGATAAAAGAGAAAAAAATGTAGCTGCAATCATGACTCCTGCTGCAAATCCCAAAAGGGCATCGAGTACTGTTTTATTGACACTTTTAAATAAAAAAACAACTGCTGAACCTAAAGAAGTTATTCCCCAAGTCATAAGTCCCGCTATAAAAGCCATTAGTGGATATGTTAAATTTGTAAATAGATTAAACACCGTAAACCTCCTTTTATACTAATATGTTATGTTCTTAAAATTTATTGGTGATTTTACTTTACAAATTATGTGAAAATAGATATAATAACTTTTAGTTTGGGAGGTCATTATGAATATACCAGTAATAATTTTAAAAAATTTGATTATCCTTCCTAATCAGGAAATAAAGTTAGAATTAAGTAATACTATTAGTCAAAAATCAATAGCCATTGCTACAAATAAATACAATAATGAAATTTTAGTCATAGCACCAATTGATACTTTTGAAGAAGAACCGGGAGTAGATGATTTACCTAAAGTTGGAGTAATTGCAAAAGTTGTGAGTCGAATAGTTATAAATGGTGGTATTCAAGTAGTTTTGCGAGGTATTAAAAGAGTTGCAGTTACTAAATATTATAATAGTAATGATGATATTTTATATAGCGAAATCATGCACATTACCTTGCCGGCCTTACTAAAAGATGAAGAAAGTGCTATAAAACGCAAATTAATAGCTGTTTTAAAAGAATATATTGATAGTTCTAATCATTTATCTAATGATGTCTTAGGATTATTACACAATAAAAATTTAAATAAAACAACAGATATAATAGTTTCTTTTTTACCATTTGATGTAAACAAAAAACTAAGATATATGCAACAGATAAATCCTCTAAAAAGAGCTAAAGCCTTAATTGTTGATTTATCTGAAGAAATAAAAATAATTGAACTTGATAATGAATTAGATGAAAAAGTAAATAAATCTTTTAATGAAGATCAAAGGAAATTTATCTTAAAAGAAAAAGCCAAAATAATAAACAAAGAATTAGGAGAAGAAAACCTATCTAATAGTGAAATAAATCGTTTTAAAGAGCAGCTTAGTAAACTAAGAATTCCTAGTAAAACAAAAGAAAAACTAGAACGAGAAATTAACAAATTAGAATTTATGAATGAATCGTCTCCTGAATTTAGTGTTATTCGTAACTACCTAGATTATTTGCTAAATTTGCCATGGAATAAATCTACTAAAGAAAATGCTAATTTTAATAAAGTAAAAGAAAGTTTAGATAAAACACATTATGGACTAAATGAAATAAAAGAAAGAATTACCGAATATGTAGCAATTAAAAATATTAATAAAGATATTACCCCTCCGATTATTTGTCTAGTAGGTCCTCCAGGGGTAGGTAAAACTAGTATTGCATCATCTATTGCTACTGCTCTAAATCGTAAGTTTTATAAAATCAGTGTCGGAGGACTAAATGATGCAACTGAACTTATTGGTTCAAGAAAAACTTATCTGGCATCAAGCCCCGGTAAAATAATCCAGGGGATTAGTAAAGTTGGAGTTAATAATCCGGTAATACTTATTGATGAAGTAGATAAGATGGTTAAAGATTATAAAGGAGATCCGGCAAGTGTATTATTAGAAGTATTAGATCCTGTGCAAAATAAGAGTTTTGTTGATAATTATTTAGAAGAACCTTTTGATTTATCTAATGTTTTATTTATTTTGACTGCTAACAAACAAGAAGATATACCATATGCTTTAATTGATAGAGTAGAAGTTATTAATATGAGCAGTTATACTTTATTTGAAAAAAAAGATATTGCCAGAAAATACTTACTTCCTATAATATGTGAAGAACATAAATTAGTAGAAAAAGAAAGATTCAGCGATGATTCAATTGCATTTATAATTAATAATTACACCAAAGAAGCTGGAGTTCGTGAACTTTCAAGAGTTCTAACTAGTTTGGTTAGAAAAATGGCTATTAATAATATAAAAACAATTAATAAAGATAAAATTATTAAACTTTTAGGTAATCCTAAATATACCAGTGATGCTTTAAAAGAAGATAGTATTGGTGTTGCGAGTGCTCTTGCATATACTGCCTTTGGAGGAGAAGTCACTAATGTTTCAGTAGTATCTACTGCTGGTAGTGGTAAAATAATTACAACAGGTAATTTAGGAAAAATATTACAAGAAAGTATTGAAGTTATTACAACTGTTGTCAAAAGTAAATATAAATATAATTTAAGTAAATTAGATTTACATTTCCATTATTTAAGCGCCAATGACAAAAAAGATGGACCATCTGCAGGTCTTGCTAGTATAGTTGCTTTAATATCCCTATTAGAAAAAAAGAAAATTCCTAGTGATATAGCTTTTACTGGAGAACTTTCTTTAAATGGAAATATATTAAAAATCGGAGGTTTAAAAGAAAAACTAATCGGAGCTTATAATAATGGAATAAAAACGGTTTATATACCTGCATCTAATGAAATGGATTTAGTCTATTTACCAGATATCATTAAAGAAAATATGGATATTATTTTAGTTAATAACATTGATGAGGCATATACAAAATTGTTTAAATAGAGTATAATGTCTATGAATGGTGGTGTTAAGTTTGAATATAAAAAATATTTATGAAAATAGTAATGCAATTAAAATAATTAATAAAATTGATGGTCATATAACCAATTTTACTAATGATACTAGAAAAAGAAAAAAAGATAGTTGTTATATTGGTATTAAGGGTGAAAATAACGATGGCAATCTATTTTATATGGAAGCTTTTAAAAATGGAGCTAAAGTTGTAATACTAGATAATTATAAAGAAAATAAAAATGATTTAAAGTATTTAGAAGATAATAATAAATCAATAATTATTGTTAGTGATACAATAAAAGCTCTTGGTAATCTTGCTAAATATAAAAGAAGTACTTTTAAAAGTGATGTTTTAGCTATTACAGGTTCTGCTGGTAAAACTTCTACTAAAGATATAATTTATAGTGTTTTAAAAAAAGAATTTAAAGCATATAAAACATATGGTAATAAAAATAATCATATAGGACTTCCACTGACAATACTTAATATGGATGAAGATAGTGAAATATTAGTTTTAGAAATGGGTATGAATCATTTTAAAGAAATTAGTTATTTAACAAGTATAGCTAGACCAAATGTTGCAATAATTACTAATATTGGAACAGCACATATAGGTAATTTAGGTAGTCAAGAAAATATATTAAAAGCTAAACTTGAAATACTTGAGGGATTAGATAAAGATGGTTATTTAATAATTAATAATGATAATCAATTATTACATAATTGGTATTTAGAAAATAAAGATAAATATAATATAATTACTATTGGTATTAATGAACAATCAGATTATTTAGCAACAGATATTAAAACTGATGAAAATACTAGTACTTTTAAAGTTTTAAATAAAGATTATTTTGTTCCAGTTTCTGGAAAACATTTTGTTTATAATGCTCTAATGGGTATAGCTGTTGGAAATTTATATCATGAAGAATATAAAAGTATTTATGAAGGAATTAAAGATTTTGAACTTAGTAGCAATAGAATGAATATAATAAGTAGGGAATCAAATATAACAATTATAGATGATTCTTATAATGCTAACTATGATTCTATGAGTTATGCTATTAAGTATTTAGCATCACTACCAGGCAGAAAAATTGCAGTTTTAGGTTCAATGTTTGAACTAGGAAAGTATACTGAAGAATTACATAGAAAAATTGGTAAATTAGTTGTAGATGAAGGAATAGATATATTACTTACAGTTGGTAATGAAGCAAAATACATTTATGAAGAAGCAAAAGGTAAAATAGATGCCAAACATTTTTCTAATAATACTGCTGCAATAAAGTTTTTAAAAAGTATTATAAATGAAGGTGATTATATACTTATTAAAGCTAGTAACTCAATGAAATTTAGTGAAATAGTAGATGCATTAAGATAAGGGGAGTTATGAAATTAGGGGTTTTGTTTGGTGGTGCGTCAACTGAGCACGAAGTAAGTGTAGCAAGTGCTTGTAGTGTGATTGAGTTTTTAGATAAAGATAAATATAAAATTTATCCAGTATATATTGATAAATCTGGCAACTGGTATCATGTGTTAGAAGATATTCCTAAAAATTCTTTTGGTTGGTTACCTAAAAGAATTAAAAAAATTAAGAATGTATTTAAATTCTTAAAGAAAATGGAATGCGTGATACCAGTATTTCATGGGAAAAATGGAGAAGATGGAACAATACAAGGTCTACTTGAATTTTTAAATATTTCATATGTTGGTTGTAAAATACTTACAAGTAGTATCTGTATTGATAAAGTATACACTAAATATGTTTTAAGAAATGCAGGAATAAATGTTACACCAGATTTATATATTAAGTGGGAAGATAATAAATTTTATTTAGTTAATGATTCATTCGATTATAAAGAA
>CALVYM010000014.1 GCA_944372205.1 uncultured Bacilli bacterium | reverse complement strand
TTTTGACATAATTTAACAAAAATACTTGGCTTTTATTGTCAATTAGTATTAATTTTGTTAAAATTATTATAGAAGGATGTGAAATTATGTTTATTGGTGAAGAACCTATTCATATTAAAGTAGAAAATAAGGAAGATATTGCTGAGCTTGTTTTAATGCCTGGTGATCCTCTTAGAGCTAAATATATTGCAGAGAATTTTTTGGATAATGCAAAACTTGTTACAAGTGTGCGTAATATGTTAGGATATACCGGTGATTTTAATGGAACTAAAGTAACAGTTATGGGTAGCGGAATGGGAATGCCTAGTATGAGTATTTATGCTTTTGAATTAATTCATTTTTTTGGGGTAAAAAAAATAATTCGTATAGGTACTTGTGGAGCAGTATCTCCGAAAGCTTTGGTTGGTGAAATACTTTTAAGTGATAAAGTATATAGTGAATCAAATTTTGCTTATACATATAATGATTATCAAGAACATGTAGTAATAGCAAATAAAGAATTAAATGAAACAATTAAAAATACTGCCAAAGAGTTAGGATTAAGTAATAAGATTCATGAAGGGATGATTACAACTATGGATGTTTATGGACCTTATATTGATTATGATAGAGTCCTAAATAGAATACCTAAAGAATATGAAATTTTAGGTGAAGAAATGGAAGCTTATGCCTTAATTCATGTTGCTAATAGTTTAAATGTTGCTGCAACAGCTATGGCAACAGTAGCTGATTCTAAGTTTTCAAGTACTGTAATGAGTATTGAAGATAGACAAAATAACTTAAATGATATGATTAAATTAGCACTTAATGCAATAATAAAATAAAAAGGGTGTGATTTTTTGGAAAATATAAATGAAACTATATTTAGAGCTTATGATATCAGAGGAGTATATCCTAATGAAATAAATGAACAAACGGCTTATACAATAGGTCGTAGTTATGGCTCATACTTACAAGAAAAATATAATAAAAACACTTGTATAGTTTCCCATGATAATCGTCTTTCTAGTGAGACTTTATCCCAAAATTTAATTAAAGGAATAACTTCTAGTGGCTGTAATATTATTAATTATAATTTAACAACTACTCCAATGAATTATTATGGTAGGTATTTAAATCAACTTCCAGGCATTATGGTAACAGCTAGTCATAATCCTAAAGATGATAATGGTTTTAAATTTTCTTTTGATGGTATGATTAATGCAAGAGGAGAAATGATTGAAGACTTTAAAAATTATACTCTTGCGGGTAATTTTAAAAGTGGAATGGGTAATATTAGTAATTCAAGTATTATTGATAAATACATTGAATATTTAAAATATTCAATTAAATACGGTAAAAACAAAAGAAAAATTGTTATTGATCCTGGTAATGGAGCAACAGCTTTAATAGTTCGTAAAGTTTTTGATTCATCATTTTGTCATCCAATTTATATTAATGATATAATGGATGGTAATTTTCCTAATCATCATCCTGATCCAGCAGTAAAAGAAAACATGATGCAGTTGCAAAAAGCTGTAAAAGATAATAAAGCGGACTTTGGAGTTGCTTATGATGGTGATGGCGACCGTATTGGAGTAGTTATGGATACTGGTGAGGTATTACCTATTGAATATTTAATGATTTTATTTATTAAGGATATGTATCCAAATGTTGCTAAGAAAAGTTTTTTGTATGATATTAAATGCTCTAAATCAGTTGATGATTATATTCGTCTTCTTGGAGGAAATCCTATAATGTATCGAACTGGTGCTAGTTATACCCAGTATAAAGTCCACACTGATGACTTACCATTTGGGGCAGAATACTCAGGACACCTTTATTTTCGAGACCGGGATGCTGATTGTGGTAGTGCTATTTATGCAACCCTTAGGCTTCTTGAAATAATGAGTAAGACTAATGAAAAAATGAGTAAAATGGTTAAAGATTTTCCCAAATATTATGCAACTGATGAAATCAAAATACCTGTTAGTGATAATATGAAATTTCAAGTAGTTGAAAAAGTTAAAGAATATGCCAAATCAATGAATTATCCTATTAATGATATTGATGGGGTAAGAATAACTTATACTAATGGTTGGGCCTTAGTTAGAGCTAGTAATACTGGACCAAATATTACATTTAGAGGTGAAGCAACAACTGAAGCAGGAGTAAAAGCTTTAGAAAACATCTATATACCATTAATACAAAAAAATAGTGAAAATATTGATACTTTGTGATACAATTAAGTCATAGGGAGGTATCATGAAAAAAAAGTGGCCCATATTAGAAATAGGGATTAATATATTACTTATAATTATTACATTTGTCATTATGAATTATCCAATAAATATAACTACTTTAGAATTTTGGTTATTTATAATGCTTGCATTTTTTGAATGTGTTGTTGTAATACTTATTAGTAGATTTATAAAAAAGAAGAAAAAGAAGAAAAAAATTGATAAAAAATATTTAGAAAAAATTAATCAAACTAAATTAATAATTATTTTTAGTTTAAGTATTATTTTAGTTATTGCTCTAAGTATTATGAGAGATATTTTAGTAGATGTATATGACGCTAAAAATATTTACCCAGAAAGTATTGAGAATTTAGAATATCATGTTATTAGTGATGATAAGAAAGTATCAATACCAATACCTAGTTATTCTGTTTATCTTGGTACTAACTGGGGAGAATTAATGCGCTTTTATAGTCCTAAAAACGCAAGTCAATTAAAAAGTGAAATTGAAAACATTTTAAATAGTGATGAATTTATTAAATATGAAACAGAATTTGGTAATTACTATTATAATGAACAATATGATTACACCATTACTGGTTATGATGTATTTGAAGGACTTGCCATAAATAGCTTTAATTATGTTTTTTGTAATGGTTTATGTGTGGAAAATGTTGAAAAATAGTTGACTAGAGTAAAAGAAAATATTATAATTAATACAGTTTTATTAAAAACGAAGAACGAGACATGTGTATTTTGGATTTATTTAGAGAGTTCTTGTTAGGTGAAAGTAGAATATAATTGAACAAATACAAATCACTCGGGAGTTAAATAACTGAATATTAGTAAGTTATTTCGTTAATCGCGTTAAGATAATTAAGTTAATTTAAGGGATGGTACCGTGCTTTTGCGCTCCTTTTAGGTGCCATCCCTTTTTTAGGGAGGAAATTATGGAAAAGTTTAAAAGTTTAAGTAAAGACGCAGTAGATCAAGTTGAAGGTAAAATCCTAGATCGTTGGTTAAAAGATGATTTACTACAAAAATGTATTGATGAAAGAAAGAATGCCCCATATTTTGTATTTTATGATGGCCCAGCAACAGCTAATGGACACCCAGGGCTTCATCATTTGGTAGCTAAATTTTTAAAAGATACTATTTGTAAGTATAAATCTATGCAAGGATACAAAGTTATTCGAAAAGTAGGTTGGGATACACATGGTTTGCCAGTTGAACTACAAGTAGAAAAAGAATTAGGATTTATTGACAAAAAAGACATTGAACGTTATGGTATAAAAGAATTTAATGAAAAATGTCGTGAGTCAGTAATGCGTAATGAAAAAACATTTACAGATTTAACTAATAAAATGGGTCAATTAATTGATATTAACCATCCTTATGTTACATATGATAATAACTATATTGAAACAGAATGGTGGATTTTAAAAAAATTCTTTGAAGAAGGAATGTTTTATGAAGGCTCTAAAATACTTCCTTATTGCCCTAGATGTGGAACTGGACTTGCTAGTCATGAAGTAGCTTTGGGTTATCAAGAAGATCCTGTTGATACTGTAATTGTTCCAATGAAAAAATCTGATGAAGATGTTTATTTTCTAGTTTGGACAACAACCCCATGGACTCTTTTTGCAAATGTTGGGTTATGTGTCAATCCTAATTATGATTACTCACTAGTTGAAAGTAAAGGCTATAAATTTATTTTAGCATCTTCTTTAGTTAAAAAAGTTCTAGGAGATGATGCTAAAACCTTAAAAACATTTAAGGGTAATGAAATGGAATATTGGGAATATGACAGGTTAATTGATGGGCCAAAACTATCTAAAAAAGCCTTCTTTGTTACAGTAGATCCTTATGTAACTGATGAAGATGGTACAGGTATTGTTCATATGGCTGGTGCTTTTGGTGAAGACGATGCTAGAGTATGTCGTAATTATAATTTGCCATATTATAACCCTGTTGGAGATGATGGAAAATTTACTGAAGGTCCATGGCGTGGTATGCTTGTATTTGAAGCTAGTGATGAAATAATTAAGTATTTGAAAGAAAATGATAAATTATTTAAAAAACAACGAATTACTCACAATTATCCACATTGTTGGAGATGTAATAGTCCATTAATTTATTATTCTAAACCAAGTTACTATTTAGAAATTACTAAAATTAAAGATAAGATTGTTGCAAATAATAAAACCGTCAATTGGTATCCAGAATATGTTGGAGAAAAACGTTTTGGTAATTGGCTTGAAAACTTAAAGGATTGGGCAATCTCAAGGTCTCGTTACTGGGGAACACCACTTCCATATTGGATTTGTTCTACCTGTGGACATTCTGAAATGATTGGTTCAAGAAAAGAATTAGTAGAAAAAGCTATTGAAAAAATAGATGAATCTATTGAATTACATCGTCCATATGTAGATGATGTTCACATTAAATGTCCGGAATGTGGTGGCACAATGACTCGTTGTAAAGATGTAATTGACTGTTGGTTTGATTCAGGTTCTATGCCTTTTGCCCAATATCATTATCCATTTGAAAATAATGATATCTTTGAAACTCAATTCCCAGCAGACTTTATCTGCGAAGGCATTGACCAAACTCGTGGATGGTTTTATTCACTAATAGTTATTTCAACCTTTGTTAAAGGGGTATCACCATTTAAAAATGTTTTAGTAAATGATTTACTTTTAGATGCTGAAGGCAAAAAAATGAGTAAAAGCCGTGGCAATATTGTTGAACCATTTACTACAATGAAAGAATATGGTGCAGATACAGTCAGATTTTATCTACCTTATGTTTCCCCTGTATGGGTACCACTTAAATTTGATATTAATGGCCTAAAAGAAGTTCATTCTAAATTCTTTAACCCTTTAAGAAACACATATAATTTCTTTACAATGTATGCAAATATTGATAATATCGATATTAATGAATGTAATATTCCAGTAGAAAATCGGGAAGAAATAGATCGTTGGTTAATTAGTAAATACAATAAATTACTAAAATATGTAACTGATGCTTATGATGAATACGACCTAAATAAAGTAGTTAGAGCTCTAACAGACTTTGTGTCTGATGATTTATCAAATTGGTACATCAGAAGAAATAGAGATCGTTTCTGGGGATCAAAATTAGATGATTCTAAAAAATCAGTTTACATGACTACTTATGAAGTTTTAGTAGGTCTATCTAAAATGATGGCTCCAGTTGTTCCGTTCTTATCTGAAGAAATCTATACTAATTTAACAGGTGAATACTCTGTTCATACTTCCGATTTTCCAAAATATAATGAAAGTTATATTGATGAATTATTAGAAGAAAAAATGGATAAAGTAAGAGACTTAATTAGTATTGGTAGATATGTTCGTGAAGAAAACAAAATTAGAGTTCGTCAACCACTTGAAGAAATATTACTTGATGGTAAAAATGAACTATTAATTGGTAACCTAACTGATTTAATTAAAGAAGAATTAAATGTTAAAAAAGTAACATTCATTGATGATACTTCAGAATACATGAACTTTACTGTTAAACCAAACTTCAAAGAAGTTGGTAAAACTTTAGGTAAAGACTTAAAGGAATTCCAAGAAAAATTATTAGGATTAACAGTTGATGATGTTAATAAACTTCGTAAAAATGAAATAGTTACTATTGTAGTTGCAGATAAACCATTAGAAGTTACATCAACTATGGTTGATATTAGAATTGATGCTAAAACTGGCTTTAATGTTGGTATGGAAAATAATGAATATGTTATTTTAAATACTAATTTAACCGAAGAATTAATAAATGAAGGTATTGCTAGAGAAATAGTATCTAAAGTACAACTTATGCGTAAAAATATTAATCTAGAACTTACAGATAGAATAACTATTAGTTATAGTGCTAGTGATAAAATAAAATCTGCAGTTGATGCATTTGCTGATTACATTAAAAATGAAACTTTAGCAAATGAAATTATAGCTAATGCTAAAGATGGCGAAGAATTTAGCATTAATGACGAAAAAGTATTAATTGCTATTTTGAAGAATTAATTAAATAAAAGGTGTCTAAATAGGACACCTTTTAAATAAGGGAGGATATATGTATAGTATATTATTAAGTAAAGTAGAACACTCATATCACTTAATAGAAGATAGATTAAAAGAATTAATAAAAAGTGATTTTAAAGTAGCTATTATTCCTTGGGCCTTTCCACAGGAACTAGATAGTGATAGCTTAATGAATGAATATTTCAAAAAAGGCGAAAGAAGATATAATAAATATTTAAATTTATTATTGAATTTAGGAATTAAAGAAGAAAATATAACTATTTGTAATTGTTATAGTGATTCAAAAGAATATCTAAAAGAAGTTATAAATAGTTCTGATATGCTAGTTATTCCTGGAGGTAATCCAGAGATGTTATTTAGTAAAGTTGTTCAAGAAAAAGATTTACTTTACGATATAAAGTATTATCAAGGAATGATAATTGGTGAAAGTGCTGGTGCAGATTTACAATTAAAAAGGTATTTTATAACTGCTAAAAATAATTATTATCACTATTTTGCTTTTTATGATGGTTTTGGAGTTTTAGATGATCCATTCTATTTAGATGTTCATACTATTAATGCTAAAGAATATTTAGATGGCTTACAAAGGGTGGCTGATGATAAAGAAAAGACAGTTTATGCAATATTTGATGATGGAGCAATAATTTATAATCGCAATTCCAAGGCGATGGAGCTTTATGGAAATGTCTTAAAATTTGAACCTAACCAAAAAAGAGTACTCAAGCCATAAACAATTGCTATTTTAAAAAAATAATGTTAAAATTAATGTGTGTCCATGTAGCTCAGTTGGATAGAGCGTTACCCTCCGAAGGTAAAGGCCGCAAGTTCGACTCTTGTCATGGACACCATTAGAAATTTTGCTCAAATCACCAAATTAAAATGTAGAATAGTTTAGTTCTACATTTTAATTTTATCTTTAATTTTAAAGTGTCAAATTGCATAATAAATATATATAAAACTATTAGTTAGTGGTATAATATTTATGTATTGGTGGTTTTATGAAATATAAATTAAAAAAAATTAATGTAATATTAACTTGTTTTATAATATTTACATATTTAGAATTAGTATTTAGATTATTTACAGGTAATGAAATATTTGCTATGAGCTTATTATATAGTAGTTTATATAATTTATTTCTAACTTGTCTCATCAGTTTTATAGTAGGATTTAAAGATAATAAAACAAATAAAATATTATTTTATATTTTTATAGGTATTATCTGTTTTATCTATGCATTACAATTATGTGTATTTAAAATGTTTGGTTTTTATTTTGATTTGTCCCTTTTAGGAGCAACAGATCAAGTAATGACTTTTTATAGTGAAGGAATAAAAGTTATTTTACAAAATATTTTTGGAGTAATACTTTTCTTTTTACCATTTATATTATTACTTATATTTAATAAATATTTTGCAATTAGAAAAATAAACTGGAAGTTTAATTTAATAAAATTAGCATCTGCTATAGTTGTATTTCTAGTATTTATATTATGTTTAAATATTAATAAAAATGATATTTATTCGGCATATGATTTATATTATCATGTTAGTAATAATGAACTTAATATAAAAAAATTAGGTGTACTTAATGCTTTTAGATTAGATTTACAAAGAAATATTTTTGGTTTTGAAGAAAAAATTAATATAATTAATCCTGATGATTATTATGATGAAAATGATGATTCTAAAGATGAAAATGATGATATAAAAGAGCCTATTGTATATGAATATAATAATTTAGATATTGATTTTGATTCTTTAATTGCTAGTGAAAGTAATAGGACAATTAAACAAATGCATGAGTATTTTAAAAATGAATCTGGTACTTTGCAAAATGAATACACGGGAGTATTTGAAGGTAAGAATTTAATATTATTTATGGCTGAATCATTTAATGAAATAGCAGTTAGAAAGGACATTACACCAACCCTTTATAAACTTGTTAATAGTGGTTTTAAATTCAATAATTTTTATACACCAACAATAAGCAGTACTATTGGTGGAGAATTTCAAGAACTAACTGGTTTAATAGCGGCATCAGGCTTTTTATCCCCATGGAAAAGTGGTGAAAATTATTATCCTTTTGGTTTTTCTACTGCTTTTCAAAATTTAGGATATAATACTTATGCTTATCATAACCACACTTATACTTTCCAAAGTCGTCATAAATATCTTAAATCTTTAGGTTTTGATAACTACTTAGGTTGTCGCAATGGCTTAGAAGACCGTATTAATTGTAATCAGTGGCCAGAGAGCGATGTAGAAATGATTGATACAACATTTGATGATTATATAAATAGTGAAGAACCATTTATGGTTTATTATGTAACAGTAAGTGGTCATGGGGATTATAGTTTTTCTGCTAGTGCTATGGCTCGTAAACATAAAGATGATGTAGCAGATTTAAATTATTCAGAAAAACCTTTATCTTATCTTGCAGCCCAAATTGAACTTAATGATGCCCTAGAATTATTAATAGAACGTCTTGATGCCGCTGGAAAACTAGAAGATACAGTTATCGCCTTAGTAGGTGATCACAATCCATATTATTTATCACTTGATGAAGTAAATGAAATAGCAACATACGAAAAAGATGAAGTAGTTGAACGAAATAGAAGTAATTTTATTTTATGGAATAGCGAAATGGATACTGTGGAAATTGATAAAGTGGGTAGTCAAATAGATGTTTTACCTACAATCTATAACTTATTTGGAGTATCATACGATTCAAGATTAATTATAGGTAAAGACATTTTATCTACAGAACCGGGGCTTGCTATATTTGGTAATTCTTCTTGGGTAAGTGATAAAGGAACATATTTTGCTCGTAGTGGTGAATTTATCCCAAAAGAAGGTGCTGAAGTAAGTGCTGATTATGTCAAATATATGAATAGTGTAGTTGCCAATAAAATTACGATGAGTAGATATATCATGCAAAATGATTATTATAGAAAGGTTGGTTTATAAATGTGTGGAATTGCTGGAATTATAACCAAAAGAGAAGAAAAAAAAGAACTAATAACTAAAATGAGTGAGAGAATTAAACATCGGGGACCTGATGGAGAAGGTTTTTTTATCGATGATGATATAGCTCTAGCCCATCGGAGGCTTTCCATAATTGATTTATCCACCGGTAATCAACCGATGTTTAATGAAGATAAAAGTATAGTAATTGTTTATAATGGTGAAGTCTATAATTATAAAGAATTAAAAGAAGAACTACTTAATTTAGGTCATACATTTATAACAACTAGTGATACTGAAGTATTAGTCCACGGCTATGAAGAGTGGCATACTGATTTACCAAAACATTTGCGTGGTATGTTTGCTTTTGCGATTTATGATACTAAAAATAAAGAATTATTTTTAGCAAGAGATAACTTTGGAATAAAACCTTTATATTATGCTTATATGAATGATACTTTTATGTTTGCATCTGAAATAAAAGCATTTCTAGATTTACCAGATTTTAAAAAAGAATTTAATGAAACAATATTGCAAGCATATCTTGAATTTAGTTTTGTTCCTACCAATGAAACATTTTTTAAAGGAGTATATCGTTTAGATGCCGCATCAACTCTTTTATTTAAAGATGGCAACATAACAACATCCAAATATTTTAAATTAGATTTTCAAGAAAAAGAGCAAACATTTATAGAAGCCACACAAAAAATAGCTGATGTTATGCGTAATTCTGTTAATCACCATTTAATAAGTGATGTTGAAGTTGGTTCATTCTTATCTAGTGGTATTGATTCATCTTATATCGTCTCACTTGCTAAACCAAATAAAACCTATACTGTTGGTTATGATATAGCAAAATATGATGAAATTTCATATGCTAAAGACCTAGCAGATAAACTAGGAATTACTAATAAAAGTCATGTTATAACTAAAGAAGAATATATGAATAGTTTAAATGATATATTTTATTATCTAGATGAACCAACTAGTGATCCTGCTGCAATTTCTCTATATTTTGTGGCAAAACTTGCAAGTAAAGATGTAAAAGTTGTATTATCTGGCGAAGGAGCAGATGAATTTTTCGGCGGATATAACATATATCGTTATGATGTTGATTTAGGTTTTTATAATAAATTACCATATTTTATTCGACATTTCTTTAGTAGTATAGCTAAACTTATGCCGGAGTTTAAAGGAATCAATTTCCTGATTAGAAGAGGAGAAAAATGCGAAAACTATTATATTGGAGTAAACAGAAATTTCTCCGAAAAAATGGCTCGTAAAGTTTTAAAAAATAAATACCCATTAAAAGGAATTGATGTAGCAAAAGAAACTTACAAAGAATATAGTAATTTTACAGATATTGAAAAAATGCAAGCAATTGATATAAATTATTGGCTTATGAAAGATATTTTACTTAAAGCTGATCGTATGACTATGGCAAGTGGCTTAGAAGGTCGAGTACCATTTATTGATAAATATGTATTTGATGTTGCTAAAACATTACCTATTGAATATAAAGTTACTAAAGAAAATACCAAAATAGCCCTAAGAGAAGCGGCTAAAGAGGTTATTCCAACTGAAGCTTATAAAAAGAAAAAATTAGGTTTTCCAGTACCAATTAGAGAATGGCTTAAAGATGACGATGTTTATGAAGAAGTTAAAAATACTTTAAATAGCAAAATAGCAGAATATTATTTTAATACTAAATTTTTAAATAAACTATTAATAGAACATAAGAATAATAAAAAAGATAATTATCGGAAAATATGGACTATTTATTGCTTTTTAAAATGGTATGATGTGTTTTTTAAAGAAGAAAATGTTTAAAGTCGGAAAAACGTGAAGATTTTGACTAAAAAGCCTAGGAAAAACGTGAAATTTGTTGAAGGAAGAAGCAAAAAATGCTAAAATAAATACGGTGAGTATAAAATGAAAAGAAAAATATATGATGAACTTATAAAATGGAAAAATGTATTAAATCCTAAACCCTTAATGCTTATGGGAGTAAGACAATGCGGAAAAACTTATATAATTCAAGAATTTTGTCAAAATAATTATAAAAAAGTTATTTATGTAAATTTGTTTTCGCAAGATAATATAATAGATTTATATAAATCAAATTTTACTTCAGATGAAAAGTTTCTTCAATTAAAGGTTTTATTAGATAATGAATTAGAAGATGATGACACTTGTATTTTTATTGATGAAATACAAGAAAGTGAAGAATTAATTTCCGAACTTAAGTATTTTAATGAAGAACATCCCAAAATGCATATAATTTGTGCTGGTTCGTTATTAGGATTAAAATTAAAAAGATTAAAGAAATCTTTTCCAGTTGGTAAAGTTACAATGCTTAATATGTATCCCATGGATTTTGAAGAATTTTTGTGGGCCATGGGAGAAAATAATTTAATTGAATTATTAAAGAAATGTTATGTTGAAAATAAAGCAGTTTCAAAACCTGTTCATGAAAAGGCTTTAAATTTGTATCGCGTTTATTTAATAACTGGAGGTATGCCTGAATCAGTTCAAAATATGTTAGATGTTAATAAAGATTACATTAAATATAATACTAATATTATTCCTAGTATTGTTGAAGGATATTTCAATGATATGCAAAAATATGTAAAAAATAATGCTGAATCTTTAAAAGTATCACGTATTTATGATTCTTTACCTAACCAACTTTCTAATCTTAGTAATAAGTTTCAATATTCCAAAATTGATAGTAATGCTAGAAGTAGAGATTATGAATCATCTCTTGGTTGGTTATTAGCTAGTAATTTAGTTTTACAATCTAAAGCTGTTAAATTACCAGAAGTTCCTTTGGAAGGTTTTGTGGATATGGATGTATTTAAATTGTATTTGAGTGATATAGGTATTCTTAATTACAAATTAAATATTTCTCTTAGTGATATATTAACTGATAATATATCACTATATAAAGGGGTAATTGCAGAAAATTATGTAGCTAATCAATTAGTATGTAAAAATTATAATCTTTATTATTGGAGAAATGATGATTATGAAGTAGACTTTTTACTTTATACTAAAGATGGAATTATTCCTATGGAAGTAAAAGCCGATAAAAATGTTACATCAAAAAGTTTAAATAAATATATAGAATTATATAAACCAAGATATGCTATTAGAATTAGCACTAAAAATTTTGGATATGATGAAAAAACTAAAATTAAATCGATACCAATTTATGCTATATTTTGTATTGATGATTATGTGGGGAGATAACAATGATTGAATATATTATTATAGGATTATTAGTACTTACTATTATTTTATTAATTGTACTTTTAGTAAGAAAACAGAATAATAATGATTTAATGGAGAGAATTGGCCATTTTGAAGCTAATATCAATAAAGAAATTGGTGATTTTAAATTTAGTTTTTCAAAAGATTTAACGAATGATTTTGAAAAATTAAATGAGAAAATTGAAAGAAAATTAACTTTAATTAGTGATACTGTTAATGAAAGATTAGATAAAAATTTTGAAAAGAGTAATAAAACATTTATGGATGTTTTAGAACGTTTATCTAAAATTGATGAAGCTCAAAAGAAAATAGATAGTCTAAATGGAGAAATTATATCACTGCAAAATGTTTTAACTGATAAAAAAACTAGAGGAACTTTTGGAGAAGTAAATCTTGAATATATTTTAAATAATGCCTTTGGTTCTAGAAATGGTATATATGAAGCACAACATAAATTTTCTAATGGTGCTATAGTTGATGCTCTTTTATATGCCCCAGCACCACTTGGAACTATTGCAATTGACTCTAAATTTCCATTAGAAAACTATCAAAGAATGACTGATAAAACTAAAGATAAACAAATCCGTGATCAAGCCGAAAAGCTATTTGTGGCTGATGTTAAAAAACATATCAATGATATTTCCGAAAAATATATAATTCCTGGTGAAACATCAGATGAAGCAATCATGTTTTTACCAGCTGAAGCGCTATTTGCGGAAATCAATGCTTATCACCCTGATTTAATAAATTACGCTTATAATAAAAGGGTGTGGATTACTGGACCTACAACTTTAATTTCAACTTTATCAATAATTAGTATGATTCTAAAAAATATGGAACGAGATAAATATACGAAGATTATTCATGAAGAATTAAATAAATTAAGTATGGAATTTACAAGATTTAAAGATCGTTGGGATAAATTATCAAGAAGCGTTAAAACCGTCAATCAAAGTATTGATGAACTAAGTACAACCAGTGAAAAAATTACTAAGAGATTTGATTCTATTAATAATGTCGATGTCGACAAATTATTAGAAAATAAAGAAAAGAGGGAAATAGTTAATACCTAGCTATTTCTTTTTTTCCAAAAAACTTGTGCTAAAGAAATCAACGAAAATTTAAAAAACATAAAAATAGAAAAATAAAGTTTTAAGTAGGAGTCAAACTAAAGCAGTAAAACAAAATTTTAGTTTCACAATTTTTGGCTCCCGTCAAAAAATTGTATAAATTTGTGAATTCCCAAAGTAACTGCAAGTGAGATTTCCCTAAAATTCAGTCTCAAAGTAAATGTAAATAAAAAACAGTATTTTGGAATGGTCAAAAACATTTAAAAAAATTGCAATTCTCAAAGTAAATGCAATTTTTTTAAATGTTTAATTATGACTCTTCATATATTGTTATATTTGCTTTTTTTATATCTTGTTTATCTAAATATTTTTTAATATTCTCAATATTTTTATTTCCAAGTAAATATGGAGTTAAATTAACTTTGTCTTCATCTATTCTTTTAAATCCTAAATCTTCTAATTTATCTATGGGAATATATTTATCTACCAAATCAAATGCACATTTTCCATCTAAATCTTTTCTATAAAGGCTATTAATGTGATTACATACAGTATTAATATCTTCTTGAGTATAAACACTTAATGATATTCCTTTTGGTATAATTCTTCTGATAAATTCATGAATATTTTCAATATTTCCTTTTTCTCCAGAACAATATGGATGACAGTAAAATACATTACAATTACTTGAAAGTTCCATAAATTTGTTTGGATTAATAAATTCAACACCATTATCAGTTAAAAGTATTTCCATTAATAAATCAAATACTTCATCAGAAATATTATCTTTTAAATATTTGAGTTTTTCAATTATTTTATCTTGAGTTTTTTGATCAATAATAAAAGCTATTAAAAATTTAATTTCTACAATTTCAATTGTGAAAATAACTCTTTGATTATTATTTTTAATACCTTCAACAGTGTCTAATTGAACTTCAGTAGTATCAGAATTTTTTCCTTTATAAGCAATATAATCTTCATAAGTATGATTGGTAACATCTCTTTTATATTCTGGAGTGTCTTTATCTTTATTATTTTTAGTTCTGTTACTTCTTGGAAGTTCAGAAGCTTTAATATCCAGCAATCCTTGACTAATTTGTCTATAAATACTTGATTCATTAAAATGATATCCACGCCTATTAATGACAGCAACAGAGTGAAATATACTTTTATTGTTTCTTATTAAAGTAACTAAATCAGTATTAAGAATAATCCATTCTTCTTCGGTATAATGTAATTTAGTTCTTGAATTATGTAATAAATCAAGATATTCCTTTTCTGCTTGATCTGCTGTATAATAATGTCTGGGGTGTCTGCAATTTTGTTTTGAAGTGCAAGAATTGCAAACCTGAGTAGCAGAATTCAATTTTTCACATTTTTGAAATTCTGCTACCAAACAATATTTATAACATTCTAATTTAGTATTTGGGCATTTTTTGCTTTTTATGCATATATTAGAACCATTAAAACTTGATGGAAAAACAGTTTGAGTATGATTTCTAATTTCTCTTGAAACAGTAGATAAACTACGATTAATAGTGTTAGCAATTTCAGTAAATGAATATCCTTCATTTAATAAAATTTCAATTGTTTTTCTTTCAATAATTGTTAAATGATTATTCTTCATAGAAAGCATCACTTATTTTTTCATAAATAAAATTCATGTGAAAAAGTAAATGTTCTGTTAATTCAAATATATCATTATCACAATGAGTATCAAAGGAAGAATTATTTAATGTTTTTATTAAAGAAAATATTTCTGTAGATATATCGCTAATAATTAATGAAATAGTTAAATTATAAGTAGATATAAGATTATTGTTAGGAAAAATAGATTTAACAATTTCGTTAGAATCAAGAACTTCACTATTTACTTCTAAAATATTTCTTAAAGCCCAAATGAGTTCTTGTACATCGTAGATATTATTAGTTGCATGAAGGCATTTATATACATTAGTATAAATTTCACCGCTATCTTGGATATATGATAAACAATTTGAATAGTCATAATACAATTTTTTAATTTCGTTTTTTTTCATTTTTTAAATTCCTTTCATTTTTTTATTTAGATTGATTATAATTCTAAAAATACAGCAAGTTACATCATCTCCTTGTATAATAATATTTGGGGCTCTGCCCCAAACCCCGGGGTTTATCGCTTTTAGACACCCAAAAAAAGGAAGCAAAAATAAAAGAAGTCAATAAACTATTATTGGCTTCCTTTTTGGTTTGTCATCACTTGGTGCTCTGGTTGCTCCCCAGCATTGCCATATCCCCCAAGTGATGAAACATATTATAACTAAAGTATTTATAATTTTCAATACCAATTTACTTTTAATATTATTCAAAAAAAGTTAGTCTCAAAGTAAATGCAAGTGACATTAGTTTAATAGCAATAACTTAATTAACCATTACTCTCAAACTAAATGCAAGTGCTATTCTCAAAGTAAATGCAAGTCAAAATGTTCAACTTGCAGTTACTTTGAGAATTGAAAAAATTGTATAAATTTCAACCGAAAGGTTGATTTTTTTTTTTTTTTTTGGTAGAATGGGAAAAAATAGGGTATGGTAAAAATTTTAGGAGTGATAAAAAATGATGGAAAAGGTAAAAAATCACAAAAAAATAATTTTGATAGGAAGTATATTTATAATTATGTTAATAACAATAATTTGTTTTATGTTGATTAAAAATAATAATCAAAACAATTTTATGGCTAACAATAATAACAATAAAAACTTAATCAATAATTCATTTCTAACATTAATGTTAGAACAAGAAGATGGAACATATCAAGAAAGTACATCAAATACATGGCCAAGTGGAAATTATGCATTTAATGAAAGTTTAAGTAGATGTGAAAATGGGGGGGAACTAAGATGGGATAGAGAAAATGGCATAGTAGAATTACTTTCTAACAAATCAGATGCTTGTTATGTATACTTTGATTTATATAATGTAGTTACTATTACTAATGTACAAGCCACAAAAACAACAAATAGTGTAACACTAACAGTAACAGTAGATGCTGGAGAAAATCCAGTAGCTACATATTACTTTAGTATGGATGGAGGAAGAAGTTATGAGACAAGTA
>CALVYM010000013.1 GCA_944372205.1 uncultured Bacilli bacterium | reverse complement strand
AATCCCAAGCGGATTATTTAAGAAAAAAATACATTTTTGGAGGTAACGATGATTGATTTTACAAATGCTTTAGTAGATTATGGTTTTGTCTATGGTGGTGCTAATGGTAAGAAGATTGGCATTAGATATAATGATGAAATATATATGTTAAAATTTCCTGCCAAGGGAAAAAATGCGGAATTAAGTTATACTAATAGTCCGATAAGTGAATATATTGCTTGTCATATTTTTGAAAGTCTAGGAATGGATGCCCAAAAAACAATACTTGGAACATATAAAATGCCAAATGGTGAAGAAAAAATTGTTGTGGCTTGTAAGGATTTTACAAGTGAAAATACAGTATTACAAGAATTTGCATATATCAAGAATTCTATTTTATCCACATCAAATAGTGGTTATGGTGTGGAATTAGAAGATGTTTTATTTGCTATATCTGATCAACAAATTATTAATGAAGAGGAATTAACTGAACATTTTTGGAATATGTTTATAATTGATAGTTTATTAGGCAATTTTGATAGGCATAATGGAAACTGGGGGGTATTGTATAATAAAAAAACTAGTGAAGCTAAAATTGCACCAATTTATGATTGTGGTTCTTGTTTATTTCCTAATCCAAGTGATGAGACCTTAAAATTATTTTTAGAAAATCCAGAAGAATTAGAAGAAAGAGTATATACATTTCCAAATTCTGCTCTAAAAATAAACAATGAAAAAATAAATCCCTATAAATTTATTAATAGTTTAAAAAATGTTGATTGCAATAGTGCTCTTCTTAGAATGGTACCAAAGATAGATTTTAATAAAATAAATCAAATAATTGATGAAACCCCATATATAAGTGATATTAGAAAAAAGTTTTATAAAACAATGATAAAAATGCGTTATGATAAAATATTAATTCCTGCTTTTAATATGTTAAATAAAATTAACTGTGGAAAAACACAGTTTTTTCATTTTACTAATACATTAATTAATGGTATAATATTATATGACTTGTGGAGGTATTATGAAAGTAATATTATTAAAGGATGTAAAGAACCAAGGTAAAAAAGATAGTGTAATTGATGTATCTGATGGTTATGCTAATAATTATTTAATTAAAAATAATCTAGCAGTGCCATATACTAAAAAAAGTAAAGAAATATTAGATAAAGAAATAGATATTAGAGTAAAAACGGAAGAAAAACAAGTTGAACAATATAATGAAGTAAAAAGTAAATTAAATGATAAGATACTAGAGTTTAAAGTTAAAACTGGAGCTCAAGATAAAGTATTTGGAACAGTTTCTAGTAAACAAATTAGTGATAGATTAAAGGAAATGGGATATAACATAGATAAAAAATGTATTAAAATAAATGGTAGTATTGCTACTTTAGGAATTACTAATGTTGAGATAGAATTGCATAAGAAAGTTAAATTTAATATAAAAATTAATTTAGTAAAATAAGGAGGAAATATGGCAAGGAAGATGCCTCAAAATCTCGAAGCGGAAATGAGTGTTTTGGGAGTTGCTTTTTTAAACCCTAGAGATGTCCAAAAAATAGTTGAAGAAGTAACTGTTGATATGTTTTTTGATGAAAGAAACAAAATTATTTTTAATGCTATTAAGAACCTTCATGATAGTAAAACTCCAATAGATATAACAACTATTAAAGATGAACTTGATAAAGATAAAAAACTTAATACAGTTGGTCTTGATTATTTAACTGATGTAATTGATTCAGTTGTAACAACCGCTAATTTAGATTTTTATATTAAAATAATTAGAGATTATGCGATTCGTAGAAATTTAATTGAAACAGCAACAGAAATAATTAATACCACTTATGAAGATGAAAATATAAATACTTTGCTTGATAGTGCAGAAAAAAATATATTAAATGTTGTTAGAGCTAGATCTGTGGGATCATTTATGCCAATTCAAGAAGTTTTAAGAAATGCTCAAGCAAAATTAGAAGAACTTGCTAAAAATAAAAGAACAATTACGGGCTTGGAAACGGGATTTCCTGATTTTGATAAAATTACAACTGGACTTCATGGCGGTGAAATGATTATACTAGCAGCTCGTCCTGGTATGGGTAAAACTGCTCTTGCCTTAAATATGGCATCATTTGCTGCCATGCATACTAAAAAGGCTGTTGCAATATTCAATTTAGAAATGTCAGCTGAAATGCTTGTTAATAGAATGATTGCATCAGTTGGTCAAATAGATTCTTATAAATTACAAACTGGTAATATGCTTGAGCGAGACTGGCAAAGATATAATGAAGCATTATCACAACTTTCTGAAACTAATATATATATTGAAGATAATGTATCTGTTACTGCTCAAGATATTCGGGCTAAATGTCGGAGACTTGCAAGTAGTGAGACTGGTTTAGGCTTAGTTGTAATTGACTACTTACAACTTATTAATAGTGGTAATAGAAGAGTTGAATCAAGACAAGTAGAGGTATCAGAAATTTCTCGGGCCTTAAAAACTATGGCTGTTGAATTAGATGTACCAGTTATAGCTCTTGCTCAACTTTCTCGTAGTGCAGAAAAAAGAGAAAGTAATCAACCAATGTTATCAGATTTAAGAGAATCAGGTTCTTTAGAACAAGATGCAGATATGGTATTATTTATTAATAGAAAAGATTATTATGAAAAGGCTAAAGATTTTAATAATAAAATTGTTCCAGCAGAACTTATTATAGCAAAACATAGAAAAGGTGGCCTTGGAACAGTTAATTTATTATTTGAACTTAATATGTTAAGTTTTAAAAGTGTATTAAAAGCAAATGGAGATGAATAATGAAAACTAAAGATATAATTATAACTTTAATTTTATCTATAAGTATTGTTATTTTATATATTGTAAATGAAGTAACTAAAGTAGATCTTGAGTATGCTGATACTGCTTATCAAGTATATTTGAATGGTGAAGTTATAGGTTTAATTGAAGATGAACAAGTCTTATATAATTTAATTAATAATGAACAACAAGCAATTAAAAATGAATATAATGTAGATAATGTATATCCTCCGAATGTATTTGAAATTGTTGAAACTAAAACATTTAATACTGATTATGCAACACCAGAAAGTATTTATAAAATGATTGAAGAAAGAGATGATTTTACAATACAGGGTTATACGATTACTATTAGATATAATGAAAGTGATTATTATGAGGAAGAAGAAGTTCCTGAAGACTTTGTTATTAATGTATTAGATGTAGATGTTTTTAATGAAGCTATAAAAAGTTTTATTTTGGCTTTTGTTAGTTTAAATGATTATAATGATTTTTTAAATGGTGAAGTAGAAGAATTAACTGACATTGGTCAAGTAATTAATAATATGTATTTTCAAGAACAAATAATGATTAAAGAAGCTTATATTAGTGTAAATGATAAAATATATACTGATTCATCTGAGCTTGCTCAAGATTTGCTTTTTGGTGTTGATGCCGAAATGGATACTTATACTGTCCAAGCTGGTGATAGTATAGATAGTATTAGTGAAGAATTTGAATTAAATCCGCAAGAATTTTTAATTGCTAATCCTAATTATCGTAGTGAAAATGTTATGCTTAATATTGGTGAATCAGTAAATGTTACTTTACTAGATCCTGTAGTTACATTTATCTACGATGTATATAGAATTGAAGAATCAGTTACACCATATTCTAAACAAACTGTAACTGATAATACTAAAGGATATGGTTATAGTGAAGTAACCCAAGCGGGAATAACTGGTCTTTCCTTAAACTATGAAACTTATCAAGTTAAAAATGGTGAGCCATCAAGCCAAATTAATATTTTAAATACAGTAACTGTGCGTACAGTAGTAGATGAAATTACAACAGTTGGTCCAAAAAGACCAGGAGTAACAGGAACATATGTTAATTTATCTGGTGAATGGGGTTGGCCAACAAATCAACCATCAGTTATTACTAGTAGATATAGCATGCGTTGGGGTAAACTTCACGAAGGTATTGATATTTCTGGTACGGGATATGGTTCACAAATTTATGCTATTGCTGATGGTGTGGTAATTACAGTTGCTCCAGAATGTAGTGGTTGTGCTCAATGGTCAAATGGTAATTATGTAGTTATTGAACACGCCAATAATATATATTCGGTTTATGCTCATTTAAGTGGATTTAATATTACTGAAGGAACGACAGTGAAAAAAGGTGATGTTATAGCCTTTATGGGTAATAGTGGTTATGTAACTGGTACTCATTTGCATTTAGGCTTATATGAAGGACGTCCGTTCGTCGGTGGTTATTCAAGATCAATGAACCCACTTACAACTATTTATTCAGGTATATAATGAGAATTTGTGTTTTATCGAGTGGTTCTAAGGGAAATGTTACTTATATGGAGGCAAATAGTAAGAAATTTCTCTTAGATGCCGGACGAAATTATAAATATATTAAGGATAAATTACAAGAAATAGATGTTGATATTAAAGATATTGATTATATTATAATTAGTCATGATCATAGTGATCATATATCAGGGCTTAAAACTCTTATTAGTAAAACTCATGCAACAGTAATTATATCTTTAAAACAATTTCAGAATATAGATGATTTGAAGAACTATGAACATATATTAACAATTGATGATGAATTAGATTTGAATGGATTAAAAATACAATCCATTCATTCTAGTCATGATGCTATAGATTCTAGAAATTTTATTTTTGATGATGGTCATGCTAAAATGGCTTATATAACTGATACTGGATATGTAAATATTAGATACTTTAAATATTTGCGTAATTTAGATATTTATTTATTTGAAAGTAACCATGATATAGAGTTGTTACAACATGGTCCATATCCTTCATGGTTAAAAAAACGAGTACTAAGTGATGAAGGACATTTATCTAATAAACTTGCTTCATTTTATTTAAGTAAGTTTATTGGTTCAAATACTAAAAAAATTATTTTGATTCATTTAAGTGAAACAAATAATTTGGAAAGTATTGCAATGGAAACTATTAATAATGCTTTTTTAGATAAAGGAATTAGTTTTAATAATATAATATGTGCTAGACAAAATGAAGCAACGGAAGTGATTGAAGTATGATAAAAATATTGTGTGTGGGTAAAATTAAAGAAGGGTATTTACAAGAATTAATTAATGATTATTTAAAAAGAATAAGTAAATATCATAAAATAGAAATCATTGAACTTAAAGATGATGTTAATTATCAAAAAGAAATAGATAATTTGTTAGAACATATAAAAACAAGTGATTATAATATTGCTTTAGATATTAAAGGAAGACAAGTAACTAGTGAGACTTTTGCTAATTTAATTGATAAAACATTTTTAGTAAATAGTACAATTACATTTATCATTGGTGGTTCACTTGGTTTAAATGAAGAAGTTAAAAGTAAGTGTAATCAAATAATTAGTTTTTCTCTTCTTACTTTTCCTCATGGATTATTTCGTGGAGTGTTACTTGAGCAAATATATCGTAGTTTTAAAATAATTAATAATGAGACATATCATAAATAAGAAAGGGGTTAGATAATGATAGTAGAGGATTTGAAAAATTGTGAAAATGCTTTAACTCATAGTGGAACATTTCATGCTGATGATGTTTTTGCAACAGCCTTTATTAAGATGATTAATCCTAATATTAAGATAATTAGAGCAGCAAGTGTTCCTGATGATTTTAAAGGTCTCGTTTATGATATTGGTGATGGAGAATTTGATCATCATAGTATAGATAATAAAAAAAGAGCTAATGGTATACCTTATGCAGCATTTGGTAAGCTTTGGAAATCTTTTGCCCCTTTTATTTATGATGATTATATTGTGAAAAAGATTGATAAAAAATTTATTGCTCCCTTAGATTTATCAGATAATACGGGTTTGTTAGATTCATTATGTACTGCTATTTCAGCAATGAATCCTATTAATGATACAAATGGTGATAAAGAGTTTGCTATGGCTGTTAAATTTGCAATGGTAATACTTGAAAATTTAATTAAACAAGAAATGAATAATTATGAAGAAGAAAAAGAAGTTATAAAGGTTTATGAACAAAGTGTTAACAAAGAAATAATTGTTTTAAATAAGCATTTACATTTTACAGATTTTTTGCCTAAAACCGAGGCGATTTATGTTGTATTTCCTTCAAAGCGAGGGGGTTATTCTGCTCAAGGTGTTCCAATAAATAGTGATACGGTAGAGTTAAAAAAACCCTTTCCGGCTTCTTGGATACAAGATTTGCCAAAGTATTTAACTTTTTGTCATACATCGAGATTTTTAATATCAGCAAAAACTCTTGATGATATAATATATGCTTGTAATATAGCCTTAAAGGAAGTGGAAAAATGATAGGTAATGATTGGGATGAAGTTCTAAAAATAATTTGGAATAGCAATGGATTTAAGAACTTTTACAATAATATTATGGAAGAATATAATACTAAAACTATATATCCACCGAAAAATTATATTTTTAATGCTTTAAAACTTACTAGTTTTAAAGATACCAAAGTAGTTATTGTGGGACAAGATCCATATCACGCGGAACATCAAGCTCATGGACTTTCTTTTTCTGTTCAAAAAGGTGTTAAATTACCACCATCACTACAAAATATTTACAAAGAATTAGAAACTGATTTAGGAATTAAACCGCGGGTTGATGGTGATTTAACTAATTGGGCTAAACAAGGGGTTTTACTTCTTAATGCTGTTTTAACAGTTGAAAAAGGTCATGCTGGAAGTCACAGAAATATGGGTTGGGAATTATTAACAGATTATATAATAAAAGTATTAAATACAAAGGATACTCCAGTAGTTTTTATATTATGGGGAAATTTTGCTAAAGAAAAAGCTAAACTTATAACTAATCCGATACATTATATTATAATGAGTCCTCATCCATCCCCATTCTCCGCTTACTCAGGATTTTTTGGAAGTCGCCCTTTTTCCAAAGCAAACAATTATCTAACTACACATGGTTTAACTCCAATTGATTGGTCTAAATAAGCTTATTTAGATCTTTTTTTGTGCTTTTTAGTTTAATTTGCTCTATTTTATTGAATTTTAGCTTGACAATACTCCAAGTTTCATATAAGATATATAATCACAACGAAAGAGTGTGCAGGAGGAGTTAAGTTTCAAAGCTTTTTTGAATGTTTGGGAGTTTTGGACTTTTCTAGCATTATGTTTGGGGGATTGTTAAATGCGAAGAAAAGGAGTGAAGATTGGGTTTTTATGCCTTATACTTTTGGTGGCTTTAGGATTTGCTTTACCACTACAAAGTAATGATATTGTTAATAGTGCTAATAATGTTATTACTGATAGTACAAGCTATATTGCCTTAAGTGATCTAAAAGAAGAATATAATAACCCTAATATCGTCGGTGCTATTAGAATTTCTGGAACTGATATTTCAGAAATATTAGTTCAAGGGGAAGATAATGATTACTATTTAAATCATAACATCTATAATGAAAGTGATGTTAAGGGTGCAACATTTCTAGATTATAGGGTTACATTAGATAGTAGCAAGATATTAATTTATGGTCATAATTCTGATTCTTTAAATGTTCCATTTAGAGAATTAGAAAACTACTATGATGAAGAATATTATCATGATCATAAAATAATAGAGATAATTACAGAAAGTGGTATTAAACAATATGAAATATTTTCTGTATATGTAGAGACTCGCGATTGGAACTATATGACTATTAATTTTGATAATCAAGATAGTTGGTATAATCATATTAAAGAACTAAAAGATAAATCTTGGTATGATACTGGTGTAGATGTATCAGAATATGATGAAATATTAATTTTACAAACATGCAGTCATCATAATGACTTTAAAAATTATGATAGAAAATATTTACTAATAATTGCAAGGGGGATTTAAATGAATTATAGTAAAAAAATAATGGCAACATTATTAGTTGCATTTGGTTTAATAACCAATGTTAATGCTACATCAAAATGGGATACAACAAGAAATGATTATAGTACAACAACTGATGAAATTACAGTTGCTTATGATGAAGAAAACTACACAATAATTTATACTATTCCACAAAATTATAGTGGAGAAGAAATTTATTTTAATATTACAGATGATATTGAAACAATTTTAGCTGGTTCTTATGTTCCAGGAGAAAATGCACCTTTTAAAATTAGAGTGATAAATAATTCTGATGTTGATTATCATTATGTTGAGGATTCTTTAACTATTGATACTTTAGATTTAGATTATGAATTTGATGAACTATATAGTCAATACGGTGAAGAAGTTTGGAATTATTATGATAATGGAAATCATGGAATTTATATTAAAGACGCTTATGGGTTTGATGGTAATTTATTAGTAGGTTCTTATTCTATAAGAAGAACTGGTAATAGTGCTATAGCCTTTTTATATACTAGAGCTGAAGGTTATAGAAATGGTGAATATAATAATTGTGATGTATATGATGAATATACTGATTCATATCTTATAAAAGGAACTGATAGATATTGTGCACCATTATTAACTGATGAAAATTTAGGACAGGAGTTAATAAATCAAGGATATGTTAATGGTATTGCTGATTTACATTTATACTATTTAGATTATTATAATAATAAATTAGATGAAGATCCAAGTAATGATACTAATTATACAGAATTAGAAGATTTACCTTTAAATACAATAATTGGTAACAGTTTTAGTTACGGTGGTGTTCTTGGTGGTAATAGATTTAATATGTATGAAACTAATCCGTATGTAAATGCTTTGGGTTATAATTGGTTTTATAATATGGGATTATCAGTATTTCCATTAGTTGATGCTTCTGGTAATCAAACTGTAACTGTTGATTGTTACTATGGAAGTTGTTATTACTATGATGTTGATAATTCTTATACAGTAGGCGCTTATATGCGTGGTGAAAATACTGTATTTGAAGAAGTATTTAGAACTGATTTAGGTTTAGTAGAAGCAAATAGTCAAAATGATTTAAGAGAATTTATGATGGCTGTTAATGGAGATAATGTTTTAAATGCTCATCAAATTATGAATTTTGGCTATATGATGAGTTTTAGTTTAGAACAAGAAATAGTTTATGGCGATTTAATTGTTCATTATGTTGATGAAGATGGTAATAAACTTACTGAGGACATTACTTCTAGTGATGAAGTTGGAAATCCTTATGAAACAAAGAGTATGGAATTTGATGGTTATCATTTAATTAGAGTGGAAGGTCATGAAACTGGAGAATATATCGATGGTACTATTCATGTAACTTATGTATATGCTCTTGATGGTATCGGGGATGTTGAAGATCCGGAAGAACCAACAACTCCAGTTGAACCTGAAGAACCAACAGATTCTGTTGAACCACCTCATACAGATGTGGAAGTTAATAATGTTTCTATCAATAATATTATATATTATTGTGAAGATAGAAAAAAATGTATTAAGTAAGGAGGAAAAATGACAAAAAGACTTAACAAGTTTTATTTGTTAGTAGCTTTATTAGTTTCATTATTTATAGGTAATACTAAAGTAATGGCTGCCGAATATACTATTACTGTTGATAATACTCAAGATGAAATTAATGAAATACTAGCAAGTGCTACATCACAAGATAACATAGTTATTCAAAGTGGAGATTACAGTGTCGAAAAGAATGGAAAGCCTTATCACAAAGTTATATTTGTTGATAATGCGGGGTTGAATTTTACAATTGCTGGTGAATACACAGAATTACAATTTATTGTAAGAGCCGAAAATACTAATATTACAGCAAATGATGCTACAATTTATGGTAATGCAAGTACAGAAGGTAATCCAGCAGCTGCATTATTTATTGAAGAAGGTTCAGTTAATTTAAGTGGAAACTTAACATTAGATGACCATAATCATGGTGTTCGTTTAGGATATGGAAAAGCAACAACATCTGTTACTAGTACATTAACTATAATGGAATCAGCAGTTTTAACTATTCAAAATAACGATAATACTTATGGAAACAATTATTATGGTAATGGTTATGATGACCCAGATAATTCTGATTATTCTGGTGCTGTCGATAAATATCAAGGAAACGGAACTAGTGGAGCAGCAATAGATATCCGTGGTAAAGGTTATGCTAATATTATTTTAGAAAAGAATGCTACTTATAATGCGTTTAATACAGAAGCTGCTGTTTATGCTATTGAAGTAAGTAATTTTACTTTTGAAGCTAAAGAAGGTGCTTATGTAAATTTTGATGGTAATAATCAAGGATTTAACATGAATACTGATTATGCTACTACCATTAATATTAAATTAAATAATGCTAAAATGGATATTGTTAATAGTAGCAGTAATGGTATTACTGGTCAAGGAAAACCTTATTTATTAGATATAACTAATAAATCAGAAGTTAATATCAATAACAATGGGGGAATGGGAATTAATAATTTCTATGTAAAAGTTAGTGATTCAAAATTAAATGTTAATGGAAATGGCTCACATGGAATATCTAATGTTGCATTTGATGCTACAAATAGTATTGTTAATTTTAATGACAATGCTAATATAGGTTTAAATATTACAAAATATAATTATGATAAAGAAAGTACTGATATTATTAATAGTACAATTAATGCTAATAATAATGGAGGTCCTGGAATTCGCTTTTTTGTAGAAAATGGTGTAACAAATGTAACTAATTCAAAAATAACTACAAATAATAATGGTTATGGTGCATCAGTTCAAGAAGGTTCTACTTATGGATGGGATGTAAACGACTGGGATTCTGGTTATTGGGCTGGAGTTGCTGCTAAAGGTAACTTATATGCTAAAAACTCTGTTATATTTAGTAATGGTGTTAGTGGTTACTCTTTATATGATACTGATAGCGGAGAAGGAATATTCCATGTATTAGAAAATTCTGTAATTGTTGCAAATGGTGAAGAATCAACTGATATTTTTGATGATTATAATAGTGCTAATAATCATTCTGGTAATACTATTGTAACAGGTGGTAGTTTACAAGTGGATTCTGATAATGTATCAGTATCAGATTCTTTAAATAATTTATTTCACACTGAAATAAATCCTACTATGCCAAGTGGTACTGGCGAAAAAGCGGATATTCAATTTGCTGGTCCAATTAATAGTGACTATACTGCATTAACTCAATTTATATTACATCAAAATATTAATAAAGAAGTTGGGGGAGAAGGTTCACATACATTTATTTATTATGACCCTACAACATTAAATCGTTATGATTATACATTTAGATATAATGTTCTTGGAGAAGATTTAAATCCTGATGTATTTGGTAATGCCTATATTTGGACACCAGTATCTATTATTAGATATGATGCAACTGAAGGTTTAATTAATAATCTTGGAACAGCTGGTAAAGTATCTTTAGGATATGGATATACTGACCTTTTAACTGGTTTAAATTCTAGATATTCTAGTGATATTACTATATTTGGTAATAGTCTAGATTTAGCAGAAAAAGTATTACCATCAGCAGAAAAAGAAAATTATATTTTCTTAGGTTGGTATATACCAGAAGCTGCTAATGCTGATCTAGCTTCAGAACTTGCTGAACGTGGAGAATTTGATGCTTTATATGAATTACTTGTAATTCCATTTACTCAAAGCACTAAAGTATTAAGTGATTTTGATGATTTAGCAAGTGGTCTTGAAGAAATTACAGTTTATGCTAAATGGGCTAAAGCGGGAGATGTTGTAGTTAACTATGTTGATGAAGATGGAAATGAACTAGCTGATGAAGAAGTAATTACTGGAGTAGTTGGATATAATTATGAAACAACTGCTAAAGACTTTGATGGTTATTATTTAGTATCTGTTGAAGGATATGAAACTGGAGAATTTATTGAAGGTACTATTTATGTAACTTATGTATATGCTGTTGAAGGTATTGGGGATGTTGAAGATCCAGAAGAACCAACTGATGAACCAGTTGCACCAGAACAACCAATTGAACCACCTCATACAGATGTAGCAGAAAGTGAAAGTAATACTGTAAATAATATTCAACCTACATATTACTTTATTAATACAGATAATAAAGATAAAAAAAAAAGAAAATAAATAAAAAGAGTTCTCGAATGAGAATTTTTTTTATAGTTTGAAATCATCAATTACAGCATCTTGCATATTCTTGCCATCAAAAAATGGTTTAATTTTATATCTATGAATTTTAGCAACAATATTAGAAGGAAATTTTCTAATTATTTGATTTAACTTAGAAGTATTATTATTATAATAAGTTTTACTAGAAGCAAGTGTTTCATTTAATTCATCAATTTTCTTTAATAATTCATTAAATTCTTTATTATTTAGTTTTTCATGATCACTTTTTACTTCTAATATTATGTTCATAGCTTCTGTTAGTTTTCTATCCATTTCATAATTAGTAATTCTTTTATCTTTTAGATCAATATAATCTTTTAAATAATCTTTTTTGGTTACTTCCTTTTTAATTTGAATATTAAGTTTACAAATTATATCATATTTTTCTCTTAAAGCATCATCTATAATATTTTCAGCTTTTTCTATTTTAGTTTTAAAGGTAGCTAAGTTATTATAAGTAGTAATATATAATATAGTTAGTAAACATAAAACTATAATAATTATTAAAATTAATGTAATTAACATATTATCACCATAATAATTGTACTATAAATAACTAAATTTTAAAAGAGTTTGTAAATTGTTTTACATTAAATCCACACACTTTTATAATTATTGCGTGGGTTTAGTAAAGTAAATATTTTGTAGTTTTATGTATGAATTCTTGTTATATATCTAATTTTTTGGTAAAATATATATGAATCGAGGCAAATAATATGAAGAAAAATTCATTTTTAGAAGGTACTATTATTGCAACATTAGCCTTAGTTTTTACTAAAATTTTAGGAATGCTTTATGTAATTCCTTTTTATGCTATAATTGGTTCTCAAGGAAGTTCTTTATATAGTTATGCTTATAATATTTATTTGATATTTTTAAGTATATCTTCTGCTGGTATACCTGTTGCTATGAGTAAGATTGTTAGTGAATATGAATCATTAGGTTTAAAAGAAGCAAAGGTTCGTTCATTTAAATTGGGTATATTTATTGTATCTATATTATCTGCAGTATGTTTTATTTTCTTGATGTTTTTTTCTGAAAATGTGGCTCGTTTAATAGTAGGTGATATGACCGGAGGTAATACTTTAGAAGATATTACTATGGTTATTTTTGTTGTTTCTTTTGCAGTTTTAATCATACCTTTTTTAAGTGTTGCTAAAGGATATCTTCAAGGACATAAATATATAAAACCATCAAGTGTATCCCAAATGATTGAACAAATTGTCCGTATTTTAGTTATTGTTTGTGGAAGTTTCTTTGTCATTCATATTTTACACAAATCAGTATCTATTGGTGTTGCTGTTGCCGTTTCTGGAGCTTTTGTTGGTGGATTAGTTGCGATAATTTATATTGCTAAAAAAATAATTAGTAATAAAAAAGAATTAAGTTTAGATAAAAAATTAGAACGTGATAATGTCTCTAATAAAGAAATATTAAAGAAGATTTGTTATTATGCTATTCCATTTGTAATTATTAATTTGACGGTTAATATTTATAATACTGTTGATATGTCCCTAATTATTAGAACACTTTCTAATATAGGTTTTAGTGGTGCTGATAGCGAATTTGTTGCTGGGGTTGTTACTACTTGGGGTTATAAACTTAATATGATAGTAACTGCTGTTGCTACTGGTCTAACTGTTAGTTTAATACCAAATATTGTTTCTGAACACACTAAAAAGAACTATAAAGAGTTAAATAAAATATTAAATCAAGCATTACAAATTATATTATTTATTTCTATTCCTGCAGCAATTGGTTTATCCTTTTTAGCAGAACCAGTTTGGAATGTTTTTTATGGGGTTAATGAACTTGGATCTAGTGTATTTAAATTGAGCATAATAACAGCAATATTTAGTAATCTTTATTTAATTGCTATCCAAGCGGCTCAAGGATTAAATGAATATAAAACTGTTTATTTGGCTGTAATTATTGGTACAGTTATTAATGCACTTTTAGATGTTCCTTTAATGCTTTTATGTAATAAAATAGGAATACCTGCTTATTATGGGGCACCATCTGCAACAATTATAGGTTTAAGTGTGTCAATTATTATTGCTTTAGTTAAAATTAGAAAAATACCTGAAATTAGTTATAAAGAAACTTGGATTATGTTAAGAGACATAATTATTGCTGTAGTAATTATGTTAATTGTCTTATATGTTATGAATTTAGTTGTACCATTTCATTTAAGTAGCAAATTATACTCTATTTTAGATATTTGTCTTTATGCTTTAGTTGGTGGTTCTATTTATATTGTACTTACATATAGAATGGGTATAATTAATAAATTATTTGGTAAAAGAATGGTTAATAGAGTGTTAAAAGTAATAACTTTTGGCAAAGTGCAAATTAAAGGTGATGCTGATGATTCTAAAGAAAATTGATGAAAAAACATATGAGAAGTTTGTTAGTTCTAGTAATTTAAGTAGCTTTTATCAAAGTGTTGAATGGTATCATTTAAAACTTGATGAAGGAAAGCATTGTGAATTATTAGGGTTATATGAAGAAGACACTTTAGTGGGAGCTTCTTTAATTATTTATGTTAAAATTTTAAGAAAATATTATTATGCTTATGCATCAAGAGGATTTATCTATGATTATGATAATTTAGAAGAATTTAAAAATACTTTAAAAAAGCATTTTAAAGGAAAAGTAGTATTTGTAAAAATTGATCCACCAATAATTCTAAATTTATATGATAAATCTATGGATAAAGAATTTAATTTAGAAAATAGACAATTAATAGAAAGACTTAAATATCAAGGTTTTAAGCACCATGGTTTTAATATGAATTTTGAAACAGAACAATTTCGTTTTATTCATGCAATAAAATTAGAAAAAACATTTGATGAACAAACTAAACTCTTTAGTAAAAGTACTCGTAAAAATATGGAACTTGCTAAGTTAAGAGGAGTGTGTATTAAAGATGTTAATAAAGATGAATTAGATTTAGTGTATAAATTTTTAGAACTTAGTAGTGAAAGAAAAGATTTTACTAATTTAAACAAAAAGTTTTATGAAAGATTATTAGATAATTTTAAAGATGATATTAGAATGTATTTAGTTTATATTAAAAAAAGTACATACATTCATAATTTAGAGGAAAAAATAAATTTAGAAGAAGATAAATTAAAAGAATTAAATTATAAATTAGAACATGATAATGTCGGTAAAAAATTAAAAAAAGAAGAAGATTTAATTAATAGTTCTTTAATAAAATATAAAGATGAATTAAAATATGCCAAAACACTTGATGATATAACTTATATTGCTAGTATGATTACTATTACTAAGTATAAGGAAGTTGTATCGCTTTCTAGTGGTATGGATAATAATTATCGTAAGTTTAATCCAAAATATGTAATGTATCCCAAAATGATTGAAGATGCTTTTTCTGATAAAATTAAATATGTTAATTTTTTAGGTATTAAAAATCCTTTTAATAAAGAAGATAAAGATTATGGTATTTATGAAGTTAAAAGAGGTTTTGGAGGTAAAACTGTTGAATATATTGGAGAATTTGATTTTCCAATAAATAAAGTTTTATACTATACTTATAAAATAATTAGAAAAATAAAAAGAAAATGAAAGATGAGTGATAAAATGGAATTTGTAAAACTAACTGAAGATGAATTTAGAGAATTTGCCAAAAGACATCCACAAGCTAATTTTTACCAAACTGTAGAATGGGGTAATTTAAAAAAAACTACTAATTGGGATATGCATTTACTTGGTATGAAAGATAATGGTAAAGTTATTGCGGGAGCTATGGTTTTATCTAAAAATACGCCGATTAAAAGACCAATGTTTTATTCACCTAGAGGATTTTTAATAGATTATAAAAATTATAATCTATTAAAAGAATTTAGCGAAAAAATTAAAGAATATGTCAAAAAAAGAAAAGGGATATTTTTAAAAATTGACCCTTATGTCAGATTACAACAAAGAGATTTATCTGGTAATATTGTTGAAGGTGGTTATAAAAACTATGATGTTGTTGATAATCTAAAAAAACTAGGATATAAACATTTTGGCTTTAACCTAAATTTAGAGGCACTTCAACCAAGGTGGTTATTTGCTATTGATACAAAAGATAAAAATATTGATGAATTATTAAGTAAAATGGATAGAGAAACCAGAAGAATAATAAAAGTCAATGAAAGAAATCATATTGAAATTAGAGAAATTTCCTATGATGAACTACCTAAGTTTAAAGATATTACAAAACACACTGGAGATAGAAGAAACTTTATTGATAGACCACTTTCGTATTATCAAGATATGTATAATAGTTTTCATGATAGTGGTATTCTAAAAATCCTCTTTGCACAGCTTAATACAAATAAAACTATTGCTGAATTAACTCATGAAAAAGATGATTTTGTTAAAGATTATAATGATAGAAAAAATAAACATGATAATAAAATAATTCAAATGAATGAAAAAAAATATGAACAAAAACAATTAGAAGTAGAAAATAATATTAAAAGATTAGATAAAAAAATAAAAGAAGTAGAGGATTTAAAAGAAAAATATGGAGATATAATAACTCTTGGTGGAGTATTATTCTTAGTTTATGCCAAAGAAGTAGTTGCTTTAGTTGGTGGTTCTTATAAGGAATTTATGGATTTTCAATCCGCTTATTATGTGTATTATAAAATGATTAAATATGCTTGTGAACACGGGTTTAATTGGTATAATTTTTATGGTATAACAGGTAATTTCGATGAATCTAATCCTTTATATGGCTTATATTCTTTTAAAAAAGACTTTGGTGGTGAAGTAGTAGAACTTATTGGTGAATTTGATTTAATTATTAATAAACCAGGTTATTATCTATATAAAGCGGCTTTTGCAACTTATCATAATTTAAAAAAGTTAAAAACTAAATTAAAAAAATAAGAGGAGTAATATGAAATTTATAGAAAATGTTGATAAAAATAAATATATAAACTTTACTGATAATCATCCTAAATCCCATTTTTTACAAAGTTATGCTTGGGGTGAGTTTTGTAGAAAAATAAAGGGACAAATTCCATATTATGTAGGTATGGAAGACGATAACAACAATTTAGTGGCGACCTCTTTAATATTACTTAAAAAAACACCACTTGGTTATTCTTATGGTTATTCACCAAGAGGATTTATAATAGATTATTCTAATCATGAACTAATTAAAGAGTTTAGTGATTATTTAAGAAAATTTATGAAAGACAAAAAAATAATTTATATTAAATTTGATCCAGATATTCCTTATCAAGATATTGATGAAGATGCAAATCCTATAGAAAATGGTAATAATAACTATGATTTATACAATTATATGCTAAGTCTAGGTTATATTCACACAGGTTTTTATCGCCTTTATGAAGGAAATCAACCAAGATATACTTTTAGAATTGATTTAAAAAGAAAGTGGGAAGATATAGAATCAAAAATGTCAAAATCATTTTTAAAATCAGTTAAAAGAAGTAATACTTATGATTTAGAAATTGATAATGATATCAAAATAGAAGAATTTTATCGCTTAGTACAAAATAATAGTTCTAAAGATGATTTTGATGCCCATAATTTAAAATATTATCAAGTATTTACTGAAGAATTAGAAAAAGAAGGAATAGTTAAGTATTTTAATATTTCGATAAAACCTCAAGAATTAGCAAAAAAATTTACTAAAGAAATAAAAGAAATAAAAAAAGAATTAGAAACAAACAAAAAAAGAGCAGAAGATTTAAAAAATCAATTAACAAAATTAGAAAAAGATATAAATGTTTTTAAGGATATTAAAGAAAATAAAATAGTAGTTTGTTCTCTAATTTGTACTTATACTAAAAACAGAGCATGGAGTATGTTTATTGGTAGTGATGATTTAGCTAATATGACTTTTGCTGTTACAAGAAGTTATTATGAAGCAATTAAAGATGCTTATAATAATGGTTATGATTTCTTTGATTTGTTTGGTACACCAGGTGATCCTCACACTACTTATAAAAATTTAGCTAAATTACATGACTTTAAAAGGAAATTTGGAGATAAGTATATCGAGTTTATCGGTGAATTTGATTTAGTTAATAAAAAGTTTTTATATCATGCATTACCTTTATTATTAGGGGTATATCGAAAAGTAAGAAAAGTTTTTCAAAAAAGTGGACAATAGCTTATCCACTTTTTTCATTTGGACATATCTTATAAATGAAAGGGGGTGAAAACAAAAGTGAACGATAACTTATACATTAATGGTTCTAATGATAATTCTTTGATAGAAGATAACTTAAATAACAATGATTGTTTATGCCGAGTTGTAAAATGTCTAGTTAAAAATTGTAGTGTTACTGGCCCAACAGGTCCAACAGG
>CALVYM010000012.1 GCA_944372205.1 uncultured Bacilli bacterium | reverse complement strand
AAGAACATATTAAAACATTAAATAAAGTATTAAAAAAATAAATTCAAATTACAATTTATGGAGTTGATAATATTATCCAATATAGATAAAGTTTGAGAGGGTTAGTTAAATGAAATCAATAAATGTTATAAAAAAATTAGAGGAAGAACAAGAAATAAAACAAGATATGCAAAGAAACAAAGACAAAGAAAAGCATAATAAAAGTGTATATCAATTTTTCGATAATTATATATTGCCTATATTAAATAGAGAGTTTGAAGAATTAGACGAAACACAACTAAACTATTTAAAAGCAAAATGTATTGATATTGTCAATGAGATGTTTTTAGATTTTCCAAGTAGTGAAAATTATGAGGACTATGCTGATTTAAAAAGACAAATTGCTGATTTAAAAAACAAAAAAGATATTGCTGAAATGCTTATAAGTTTTGTCTTATATCGAATGAGCCAAAATGTTGAGAAATATGCAAATGATAATGGTATGTCAATGGAAGATTATTTGCAAAATATAATTGATACGGAGCAATAACTCTACTATCATTGATTAAAGAGGTTTTGAGCCTCTTTTTTGCTGTTTTAAACTTTGATATATATAAATAATACTCCTAACATAAATCACTTAAATAGTAGGCAAAAAAAGGCTATTTTAGGCAAAAGAAAAAGTATGTATTATGACATACTCGGAAAGTCCTCTTTTTTATAACCCAAAAACTTGATAGCAAGTGAATAAATTAAGTCTTTTGCATTGATGTATGGTGCATTGTAACTATGTGCTATAAAAAACTCGACAAATGTATCAATGCTATTATCATTTATTTCATTTTTAGTAATATAGTTCTCAATTTCACTTGCAAGATATTGCAAAAATAGTTCTTCGCTTTCAAAGTCTTGTAATTGTTTCATTTTGTTTGCTCCTTTCAATGACATAATTATACCACTTTTTAGGCAATTAAAAAATATGTGCTATGACATATCTATTTGTTTTCTTCTTCGTCTAAATCGTCGAATAACGATTTCATATGTATATCTAAAACCTTTGATATATGGTATAAGGTATTTAACGAGCAAGTTTTAAAAGTATCGTTTTCTAAATCGCCGATAAAGTTTTCGGTATAACTACACTTTTCGGCAAGTTATCTTTGCGTCCAACCTTTCGCTTTTCTATACTTGCGTATGTTTTTACCTACCCAATAATAAACATAGTTGTTATCTTCTTTTTCCCACTTTCTCATAGGTATCAACTCCATAATAATTATTTCATAGAAAAAACTCATTTTATCCCTACGAATTGGTGTGGTTTGTGGTATAATATATTTGAAGGAGGTGTCTTTATGATACAAACATTTAATATTCTTGATATCGGTGGTGCGAGTATTATATTTATCTTATCTTTTATTGTGACAACAAATCCATTTGAAATAATAAAATGTGCTATAAACGACTACCCAGCATTTATGATATATGGTGTCGGTGGTGGTGCTTTATATTTATTAGTTTTATATGGTATTTACAACCTAATAGAAAAAGTTAAAGATTTAGTGTATAATAAATATAGAAATTATGAAAACGCAAAAAATTAAAAGAAAGTGTGATGTAAATGATAACTATTAAAAATGCTGAATTAGGACACTTTGATTTCGATAGATATAGTGTTAATAGACAAAAATGGGAAACAGGTCCAAAACGCAGACCACTAAATCATGAAAGATATTCAATAAAAATAGACTTTCAAAATGACTTTGATAAAATAATAAAATATATTACTTTTTTTGTTGTTCCATTTGATAGAGTTAATGAGCCAATAAATTGTTCTTTTCAATATGGTGGTAGTCAAACAGCAAGATTAAAATATACGGGACCGATTGATAAAAATGAATTGATAGAAGACGCAATATGGGAAAATATAGTTGATAATGATACTTTAGAAGATGTATTTATTAGAAAAATTGATATTATTTTTATGGATAATAGCAAAGAAACTATTTATATTTCAAAATTTGTGAGTGAATATTAAAAAAAGGAAGTGATTAAAATGTTGCCAAATGATTTTGAAACAAAGCACAATGAAAGATTAAATCAACTAAAAGAAGACATAAAAGATTGTGATAAATCTTTAGAAAATTTAGATTATGAATTTGAAAAAATTGACATTGTTGAAAATGTTGTTGAACTAATAAAATTATATATAACCACTTATATTGAATTAACATCTACTGATATTAACTTTATTGATATGCTTGATGATAAAATTGAAAACTATAAAAATGATATGATTAAAATATTAAATGGTAAACATCATACAATATTAGATGTTTGTGATAATTCAAGAGAACAATTAAGTGTTTATAAAAAACTTTTTAAAAGTTATAAAAACTTATTATCACTTACAATCAATGAATTTGAAATGTGTAGAACTGATAAAATGTTAATAAATAGTTATGAAGAATTAGATAAACACGAATTAACAAAAAACATAGACGAGTTAGCAAAAACTTTAATTGAATTTGAAGAAATGCATCACGCCATAGCCGAAGATTTAGGGTGGATTTAATAAAAGTGAGGTGTAAAAATGGCATTGATAAAATGTAGTGAGTGTGGCAAAGAAATAAGCGAACAGGCAAGTTCGTGTCCTAAATGTGGTTGCCCTACGAAAGAAAATAAGATAAAAAATAATAAAAGTAGTGTTGGTATCAATATATGGCTTAGTTTATGTGTATTCATTTGTTTTATAATTAGTTTGGTTGATATGTTTAATTTACTTGATATTGAAAATATTACTTTAAATATTGGTAATTTTGATTTTTATATTATGAGTTATTTTGCTTTTATACTTGGAGTTAGTTATATTCTTTTGTTAAAAAATAAAAGTAAAAGAAGTTTTCATATTTTGCTAGGAGTAAATACAATTATTCTTTTATATAATTTTTTAAATATAAAGTTAACCTTAACTTTCAAAATGGGGTTATCCGTTATCTATATATTTTGTGTTTTTGCAAATACAATAATAACTACTTTAGTTATAAGGAAACATCTCAATAATAATAGATTAACACTTAAAAATAATAAACTGATACTAGCATTTTTTATTATAGGCTTAATAGGTTTATTGGCAATTAATTTTTCATATGGTAATAGTTATCCTCAAACAAATAAAAGAAACGAAAATGTTGCCCAAGTAGAAATTGTTACTGATTATATAAATATAAGAAGATATGAGGCAGTTGATAGTGAAATAATAGGAAAAGTTTATAAAGGAGAAATATATACTATCTTAAGCGAAAATAAAGAAAGTGAATATAATTGGCTTGAAATAAAAACATCAAATGGAATTAATGGTTATATATCTGGCATTGATACTTATGTTAAACGATTATATACATCAAACAACGAAGAACAACCGCCTATTGATAACCCTATTATAGATAACAATAATACAAGTAATGAAAATAATACAAATACAAATGATAATCAAAAGCCTAATAATAATACAAACAATAATCAAAAGCCAAACAATAATCAAAAGCCAAACAATAATCAAAAGCCAAACAATAATCCAAATACTAATAATAATGCTAATATAGAAAATAATAATCAAAACAATAATAACAATAATCAAAACTCGTCTAATAACCAAAATACAAGTAATAATGACAATAATACAACAAACAAACCTCAAGACACTCAAACAAAAGAAATTGATGCTACATTAGAATATTATTGTAGTAGTTCTTGGCGATTAAGTGGAAAGTCTTGTGAAAAAATAGATTATAGTGGAAAGAAAGCAGAAAGGCGTTGCTCTTTTGGCTATGTTATGTCGGCTGATGGAACTAAATGTATTGGAGAAAGTCGACCTGATAAAGACCCTACTGAATCGCCAACCTGTGTAGGTGGTAGTAATAGTGATATATATACAATGACAGCACCACCATATTATGGTTGTCGCAAAGGTACATTAACCTTTAAAAGAACTTGCCCTACGGGTTATAGTTTAATTACTGCTATGGGAATATCAAAGTGTACTTGGGATTATACGGGAAAAGAAACATATGTAAGTAGTAATTGTTCGTATCCATACCCTGTTTTTGATAAAGAGAGTGGTCAATGTGTAAATAGAACAGTAAAAAGTGCTTATACAAAATATACTTGTCCTACGGGTTATACTTTGAAAAATCAAAAATGCTATAAGTAAATCTATATAGGACGAGGCGACCGATTTTTGAAAAGTCAAGCCTGTATTTACTTAACCCACCCGTAGTGCTTGGGTATGCAAGATAAGAGTTTGTGCGACGCACAAACTTTTTATATTGTCAATAGGTTTGGTGCTGGAATATATGGACTTGGTACAACTTTAAGCACTACCATAGCAATTATACTATGTTTAGGGTAACACTTGTTAAATGCCTTATATTGCCTTTATATGAGGTGTTTTTTTATGGCTCGATCCGAGTGGATTCTAACCTATAAAGTAATACAAGTATCTTTTGTATATTTTTGGTTGTTCTTGTTTCCTCTTAAGTAAGGGTAAGTGATTATTGCTACCCTATAAGACACGGGAGGTTTGTATCAATGAATTATTACACTACAAAGGAAATAAGCGAGATTTTAGGGCTTTCAATTAAGACTATTCAAAAACTTATAAGGACAAGACAACTAAAAGCATTTAAGGTTGGTGGTCGTTTCATAGTCGAAGAAAGCACACTAAAAGACTATATCAATGCAAGACAAGTATAGACTTAACAAGCACTAGATAACATTTTTATAATTGTATCAATGAAAGGAAAAAACTATTTTAATGGGGGCAAGATAAATGGCAAAAATTGATATGGAGCAAGCCTCGTGGCAAGATGTATTGCAAGCAATAGAAGAAAGCAATATCAATTATGGCAAAGACTATGACATTTATACTTATTATCACTATGACAAAGGCAATATAGTTGGGGTTGTTTATGGTTGGTTTTATGATAGGTGCTTATACATTGACATTGTTTTTGTTAGTGCCGAGTATCGAGGCAAAGGAATTGCTACATCAATGCTTAAGAGAGTAATACAAGAAATAAAAAGCAAAGACATTGACAATATTATTGTTGAGTTGGTGCAATATAAAGGAAAATATCTACTTGCAAATATTCTTGTCCGTCTTGGCTTTTGTTTGCATAGTCTATATTACATCTTAAGGCAAAGAGTTATCTATTATATGCCATTAGAAAAAGAATATTAGAATAATAAAAGAAGAAATGCGAAAAATATCTCTTTTAGCCTTTATTTAAAAGAAAAATTGACTTTTTTATAGGTGTTAATTTTAACACCTAAACACTATTTTAAGGTGTTAGTTTTCACACCTTAAGGGGGTAGTGATATGTGATAGATTATGAAGATTATTCTCGTGCTTTGGTAGATTTAGAAACGGGCGAAGCAACACCTATCAATGACAATGATATAGTTAATATAATAAGTGCTAAAACAATAGCATATCTAAATAAAACAATAGAAATAAACAAAGGCAAAAAGTTTACAAAAGTAATAGACTTGCCATTTAAAGAGATAGCACAATGTAATCTAACAAAAAGTTCTTATGATGTGTTAATGATTATGCTTGGCTCTCTTGGTTGGGGTGCATATAGTGGCTTTGTTATAAAATTGAAAAACAAACAATTTAACGGGTTTATGAACGGGAAAGATTTACAAGCCTTAACTTTATGTAGTAAAAGTGCTTTCATAGGAGCAATAACACAATTAAGAAATGAGGAAATAATAAAAACGATACCCGCTATTGACGGACGAGGCAATAATTATATAGTTAACCCATTTATAGCCACCCACGATAAGCGAATACCGACAAAAATATTTAAGTTGTTTGAAAATACAAAGTTTAATTATACAAAGGAAAGTTCTCAATTAAGTAGTAGTGAATTACAAGCAAGAATAAGAGAAGAAAGAAAAAAGACACAAGAACAAATACACGAGGAAATGCAAGCCGTTGAGTTTATTGATAGCATAGACTTTGGCGAATAAGAAAAGAGATAAACTTTTACTTGTCTATCTCTTTTTTGCTACTTAAATAATTTCTTATAAACATTACTTGCACGGGGTTTTGTTGCTTGCAACTCTTTTGCGAATTGTTGCTTTAATTTTTCAAAATGCTTTTCTAAAAGTTTTCTATCTTTTTTTGAGAGTTCGCACTCGTCAAGCATTTGTCTTATAGTTAGCATTTCAATAGATGTGTCTTTCATATTTTCCGTGATAGTAAATTGTAAGTCTTTTAAGTTTTTTATATCGTTTTCGTCCATTTTTTGCTCCTCCTTATAATAAAATATAAGGCACATCATAAGCATAGCATATAACTCTTATTTTAGGTATAAATAGTATCGACTTTTTGTTGTGCCATAAATGTGGCCGTAGATGTGGCCATAATAGAAAATAACTTGTGATATTTTGTGATACTTTGTATAACTATTGTTTTTCGCTAAAATAAGGGCTTTTCCCATATTTACAAAGGGTTTTAGATGTGTTGAAAATGGTCGGTCGTATAGTTCATACCCGACAGGTCGGTGGTTCGAATCCACTCGTCGCTACCAAAGAATTCTACTAGATAGCAATATCTAGTTTTTTTGTTAAATAACTTATAGCTTTTCTTTTTAATTTTAAAATTATATGTTATAATTATCTAGACAATAAATGAATTTATGGAGGGAGATATAAAAGTTATGAATAAAGAAAAATTAAAGATGAAAATATTTTTGATTTTAAGTTTTGTATTTGCAATTTTGACTTTAATTAGTGGATACTTGGTAATCACTCATAAATTAGATAACGCTGGTTATTCAGTTATACCAATGCTATTTACACTAACATTTAGTATATTATATAGAAATAACAAAAAAGATAAAGAGTAATACAAATTACAATTTATCGGTTAAATATCTATAAAAAATTTGTAGTTAAATTTGAGACTACTGAAAAAGTGTACAAATATTATTGTAAAGTGTATCAGTAGTCTCATATAATACAATATATGCTTTCTGATATTGAAGAAATGTTTGAAATAAATGATGTTGAAATTATTAGAAATTCGTTAGGTAATCCTTTAATAGACCTAGATAATAATAGATTATCATATCTTGAACAAACATTAGATGATATACACATTATTGATGTAGAGTTTGATGGAATATTTGAGAATTTTTATGAAGTGAGTATTGATGGATAAATGGTAATTTGTGGAGGTCAATGTGAATAAGAAAAAATTAAGAATATTAAATCTATGTTTATATGGTATTGCTATAATAATTAGCCTTATTGCCTAATATACTTTATATTTGTTTTTGATGATAGTATTGAGTAGAAAATATTTTTAATTATAATTGGTATATGTTGGCTTTTATTAGCAATATTAGGATTTATTAATAATTTGAAAGTGAGGAAATAATGAATAAAGAAAAAATTGGAATAGCACTAATTATATTAGGTAATATATTATATTTAGCTCAAACTTTTTTTAGGGGTAATGGTTCTTCTTTTGGTGAATTTAGTTCAGGTTTACTACTAGGTTTAGCTCTAGGTATTAATTTAATAGGAATAATTTTATTAATAATATATATTTCTAAAAGTAAGGAGGAATAAAATGTATAAAACGGTTGTTATAGAATATGCTCCAAAAACAAATGATATGGCAAGAAAAATAGAAATGGAAGCTAATGAAATGTTGCAAAAAGGATATGTTTTAGTTACTATGTCTATTACAAATTCCGCGAAAGCAATATTGGTATTTAAAAAATAATGAAAAAATATGTAAAAATAATATTAATAATTATTGGGATTTTTTCAGTGTTTTTAGTAATAGATTGTATTCAAGCAAAAGTACTTAATAATAGCCCACTTATAAAAATTACTAAAAATATTGATGGAGGTACTTTAGATAAATTAGATGTAGGAATACTTACTAAAACTTATTATTGTAAAGATTTTAAAAAAACAATATTTAGATGGGAAGAATATACTTGTCCAAATACAATTAATAATACAGATGATTCCCCTACTGCATCAAAAATAACTTGGGATGAAATAACCAAAAATGGTGTTAATGAAGAATTATTAATTCAAAATATTGATATAGATGTATTAAATGAAATTGGCAATGAACTACAAACATTAGTTAATGAAGCATACGAAGAAGAAAGAGCAAATCCGGAAATAATTTTTACTGAAGGATGGGCTAGAATTTTAGAATATGACCGTTTTAAAAAAGTAGTAGATATTGGAGATTCTGCTATGAAACCTCTATACTTAATAATTTATAAAAGTCAAAACCGTGGTGTCTATGAATATCTTTGTGCTTATGCTCTATACAAAATCTCCGGATATGACTTTTTTTGGTCAACAACTGATGAATTTATGGAAAAATTTAATGAAGAAGTATTAAAAAATAATAACCCTTGATTTATTTCCTATTAAAAATCTAAAATATTTTATATAATATGAGCGAAGGAGGAAATTATGAATCAAGAAAAAATTGGTAAATTTATTTGTAAATGCCGGAAGAATAAGAATATGACTCAACAAGACTTAGCAGAATTACTTGGTGTATCAGATCGTACTATAGGAAACTGGGAAAATGGCAGAAATATGCCTGATTTAGCATTATTTAAACCATTATGTGATGAACTAGATATCACATTAAATGATTTAATGAGTGGTGAGGTAGTAAGTAAGAAAGAATATCAAGAAAAATTAGAAGAAAATATTGTTAATACCATTAATTTTACTAACAAAAAGATTAAAGATAAAAATAATTTTATTGGTTTAATATTAATAATATTTGGTATTTTTATTACTATTAGTGCCATGGCTATATTTCCAAGTGAATCTAGTTGGGGAGCTATTTACTCAGTAATTGGTGCTATGGCATCCTTAATTGGTGTTAGCAAATTTACTAAAAAATTAAGTTATATTAAAAGAATTATTTGTAACTTTGGCTACTTTATAATTTTTATAGCAATGTTATTTGTTATAGATTATATTGGAGTTATTAATATCAATCAAGCCCCAAGATTTTGTTTAGCAAAAGTTACTGGTGAAGATGTAATATATTATGATACTTTATTTTATGATGTTATAAGATGTAATAAAGACAGTAGCAATGAAACATATAAAATAATTAAAAATAGCAAATATAATAAAGATTTTATAGACAATTTTTGTAAATAATATATCATTTTTTGATAAAATATGCTATTATAGTTAATACATTCCAAGATAAGGAGGATATATGGAAAGTATTAAAGAATTAAATGAACTAATTAAAGAAACATTAGAACTTAGAATTAGTGATTGGGAATTATTAATGGATTTATATAATCGTGCTAATATGATGTATACAACTACTATCCACATAATAACTACTTATGCTGAAAACCAACAACAAGTAGTTGTACCATCAGAAGAACTAAATATTCTAAAAGAAAATATGTATTTACTAGCTGGTGAATTAATGCGTTATGAACCATTAAGAGATTTCCTACTAGAAAATAATTTAAATGATGAAAATACTCATAAAACTAGATAATTCTAGTTTTTTTAATTATTAAATAATGTTATAATAATAAAAAGAAGGTGTTTTATGGAATTAATTCAAGTTGGTCAAAATACTTATTATCTAAAAAATCCTACTAATATTGGAATATATAAAGTAAATGACAAAGATATTTATTTAATAGATACCGCCAATGATAGTGATGCTGGAAGAAAAATACTTAAAATAATTGCTGAACAAGGTTGGAATATAAAAGGTATAATTAATACCCATTCCAATGCAGATCATATCGGTGGAAACAAAATTATTCAAAATAGAACTAATTGTCAAATTCTAGCGACAGATATTGAAAATTGTTTTATAGAAAATCCTATTTTAGAAGGAGCATTTTTATATGGTGGCTATCCATTTAAAGATTTAAGAAATAAATTTTTAATGGCTAAAGAATCTAAAACTAGCAATATTGATAATAATTTACCTGAAGGATTAGAGTATTTTTCATTAAAAGGGCATTATTTTAATATGATAGGAATTAAAACAATTGATGATATATACTTTCTTGGAGATTCTCTTTTTAGTGAAGAAACAATAAATAAATATCATGTATTTTTTATTTATAATGTTGAAGAATATTTAAATAGCCTAGATTTTTTAAGTACATTAAATGGCAAATTATATATTCCTTCACATTGTAATGCTTCTGATGATATATCTGCGTTAATTAAAATGAATAAAGAAAAAATAAATGAAATATGTAATAAAATTTTAAACTATTGTAATGAATATCAAACCTTTGAACAAATATTAAAATATATATTTGACATATATGGTTTAACCATGAATTCTAATCAATATATTTTAATTGGTAGTACTATAAAATCATATTTATCTTATTTATATGATAATTCTAAAATAAGTTATGAGTTTAAAGATAACATAATGTATTGGAGAACAATATGTTAAATATTTTAAATGATATAAATAGTCCTTATATTAAAGAAATTAATGATATATTATTTAAATGGATTAATATAAAATGCTTTGATAGTATTAAAAATGGAATAATTAATAATACTTACCCTATTACTATTATTCTATTAAAAGATAATGAGTTAATTGGCTTTTATCAAATTGTTGAACATGATTTTGATAATACTTCCTATACCCCATGGATTGCTAATGTTTATGTAAAAGAAGAATATAGACATTTAGGTTATGGACGAATATTAATTGAATCTATTCCAGAGTTTATGAAAAAGTTAAATATTAAAACTATTTATTTACATACTAGACATATTAATTTATATGAAAAGTTTGGTTTTGAAAAATGCCAAGAACTAGTTTTAGGAGACAATATAAAAAGATTTATATATAAAATGGATATATAAATCTTTTATTTTAAAACTTATATGATGTATTTATTTTATTTCATCATTTGTTACATAATAAGTATTTTTACCTTTTCCAACACTTTTTATTTCATTATTTTCTTTTAAAGTTTTTATAGCATGCTTAACTTGACCTTCAGTTAATTTCAAATCTTCTATTATATATTTTTTATAAGACCTTTCATTATTTTTTATATATTCCAAAACCAAGGTTTTCGGATGTTTTCGGATGTTTTCGGATGTTTTCGGATGTTTTTGGACATCTGCTAAATTATTTAAATAAAATCTACTATAAAAAGTTACAGAGAATATATTATCGTACAATTCAATTTTAGGCTTTTTTTCATCATCTTTATAAGCTTGAAACATTTTAAATATTCCGCTTCCTCTGCGCTCCATAAAATCTAATCTAGACAAAATATCACATAATAATTGGTTTCTTCTAGTACTAGTTGGTTTTTTTAAAAAATCTTCTAAATTTCTCCTATCTTCCAAACCACCATAAGAAATGATTTCTATTCTATCATCATAATATCCGATTTCAATATTTGTTCCTCTCATTAGATATTGTCTATGTGCTTCAGCATTAATTAATGCTTCCCTCAAAGCATTCAAATCATATTCTAAAACTTCTTTTCTTGTAAGCGAACCATCTTTTATCCAACCTTTAGACATATGTTTTTTTATAAATTCCATTGCTTTTTCTATTTGGATTAAAATGCTCCCATATAATTCAACATCATCAATTGCTGAATCTTTATTTAGCCCATTCCATCTAGTACAAGATACAAATGAGCCTATCACTGGATTTTGGTCTGATAACAAAAGGGCTGCATTTGTCAATTTATTATTCTTTAACAAATCAAAAGAAATTAAACTTTCTTTATTTATCTCTAATTTTTTTATATCTTTAAAACTTTTTTTTAAAACCTCAAAAGTAAATTCTTTATAATTCTTATCTGATAGCTGCTCATCCCATCCTATATTTTTTCCACGCAATATAAGCTCATTTAATTCTAAACTATTAGCTTCACAATCTTGATCACCTTTTCTTACATAAGAAATTCTGGTGCCTTTATTAACATAATAATAAGGAGTATGTTGTCCAGGAAGCACTTTAACTACTATTATTTTCTTGTCTTCGATATCGACTACATCTATTATAGGCATAATACTAGGTTCTATTCGTGTTTTTATTCGATTTGAAATTTCTTCATATGATTTTTTTACATCAGTAATGCCAACTATTTTTTTCGTTTTGTCTTCTATCCCAAATATTATGTAACCAATATCAAATCCATTAGCAAAAGAGCTAACAGCTTTCAAATAATTTTTAGGTTCATCAAAATTAACTTGTTCTTTTAATTCCAAATTATATTTTTCATCTGCAATTTTTTCTAGAATATCATTCAATCAAATACACCTTCTTTCTGTTTTTATTTTGCTACTTCACCATCTAAACTAAAGCTTTTTGCATCAAGTATTTTTACTGGAACTATTTTACCTATTAAATCATCACTACCAATGACATTAACAAGTTTCATGGTATCGGTATAACCACAAACTTTATCTTCACCTTTTTCACTTTTATCAATGATTAAAACATCTACTACTTTACCTACTAATTTTTTATTAGCTTCCATAGCATAAGCATTTACTTTTTTATTTAGTGTTTGGAGTCTTTTATTTTTTTCATCCATACTAACATGATCTTCTAGAGTTGCCGCATAGGTGCCTTCTCTAGGTGAGAAAATAAAAGTATAAGCACTATCATATTTACAATAATCTACTATATCTAAAGTAGCCTTGAAGTCTTCATCTGTTTCATTTGGAAAACCTACAATAATATCAGTTGTGATACTAACATTTGGCACTCTTGCTTTAATGGTATCAAATAGTTTTTTATATTCATCTATAGTGTATCTTCTATTCATTTTCTTTAAGATATTATCACTACCTGATTGAATAGGTAAATGGATATATGGCATAATATTTTCATATTTAGCAATTACATCAATCATTCTATCTGTAAAATTCCAAGGATGACTGGTTACAAAACGAACACGAGGAATACCAATTTTAGCAATATTTTCGAGGAGATCTGCAAAGTCATAACCAAGGTTTAAGTCTTTACCATAAGCATTAACATTTTGACCAAGTAAAGTTATTTCTAAGTATCCCTTATCTTTTAATTCTTCTACCTCCTTCAAAATATTTTCCATTTTTCTACTTCTTTCTCGTCCCCGAGTAAAAGGAACTATACAATAAGTACAAAATTTATCACATCCGTATTGAATATTAATCCAAGCAGATATTTTAGAATCTCTACTATATCCGACATTTTCTGGTACTTCATCACTATTAGAATATACTTCAATATTTTGTCCGGCTTTATTCATAATTAAATCTGGTAATTCATTTAGATTGTGAGTACCTATTACTATATCAATATATTTGTGATTCTTCTCAATTTCTTCTACTTCACTTGGAAGTTGCATTAAACAACCAGTTAAAACAATAATTAAATCTTTATTTGTACTCTTTAAATGTTTACATCTACCTAAGTATCCAAATACTTTATCCTTAGCATTTTCTCTAATAGCACAAGTATTAAGTACAACAATATCAGCATCTTCTAATACATCTGTCTTTAAATAACCTAAAGCTTCCAAATAAAATCTAATTTGTTCTGAATCATGAACATTCATTTGACAACCATAAGTTCTAAGAAAATATTTTTTACCTTTAAATATTGGTTGTAAATTAGCTGTAGCATCAATATATTTAATATCTACTTTACTTCTATCTTTAGCTTTACATAAATCTGGTTTATTCATTATACTACCTCACTTCACTTAAAATATTTTATCATATTATAGATTCTTTGTAAAATAAAAGAAAGCGACTTTTAAGGAACAGGATTGCTTCGCTTTCAATATCTATTTTATAACTTTTTCTTTATTTTGCAAGTACTTCGACATCATTCGACATAGTTCGACAAAATTAGGTTTTGAAAAAAGTAAGAATGTATATCTTACTATATAATCCCTCTGTGAAAGCGGGATTTTTAAGGATTTATTAATCATCTTTAATATTAAGAGTGAGTTAAGTGTTTAAGAAAGGTTATAGTTGAGAAAGGAACCTACCAAAACCCGCTTTCAACAACTATTTTATACTATTATTTTTATTTTGCAAGCACTTCGACAAAACTAGACATACATCGACAAAATTCGACATCATCTAGTTTTATTAAAATCATCTTTTCCCATTTTATACTCTTTAATAAGATTTCTAACTAAATGAGAATTTAATACTTCATTAATATTTTCACTATGTATATATCCTTCAACACCATTTATTAAATCATTAAAAATATCTACAATTTTAAGTACTTTTTCTTCATCACTTAAAATATTAAATAATGCTGATGAATCATCTAAAATATCAATAACTACCCCATTAAAGGTAAACCAAATAACAATTGGTTTATCACCTTCAAAAAACCCCACAAAATATTTTCTTGGACCATTACGATAATTTTGTAATTCTTTATTTCTTTTTCTAATAGCCTCTATATAGGAGGTTTTACCTTTTACCCTAAAGGTTATTTCACTCATTAATTTATTACGATGCAAGTAATGCACTAAAGATGCAATTATATTAGCTACTGGCAATAAATTAAGAGATTTATTATAAGACATTTTCTCACTTAAAATATAGGCATCTAATTCACTAAATTCAGTATTTTTAAATGTTTCATTAAATTCTTTAAAATTAAGTCTTTCTAAATAATTATTAAATTCATTACTTCCTATAGCAGTAGCTAAATACATTATTGTTTGAATTATAGTATCATCCATAAAATCACCTTTTTTATGTCAAGTATAATACCATAAAATCTTAAAAAATGCAAAATTTAATTTGCATTTTTAGGTTTTATTACTTCTAAACCACCCATATAAGGTTGTAATACTTTAGGAACACTCACGGAACCATCACTTTGATAGTTATTTTCAATTAAAGCAATTAATGCTCTAGTTGATGCTAAAACTGTATTATTTAAAGTATGAACAAAGTAATTGCCATTTTCACCCTTAGTTCTAATACCTAGTCTTCTTGCTTGAGCATCACCTAAATTAGAACATGAACCAACTTCAAAATACTTTTGTTGTCTTGGACTCCAAGCTTCAACATCAACAGATTTAACTTTTAAATCAGCAAGATCACCGCTACAACATTCCAAAGTTCTTACTGGTATATCTAGATTTCTAAATAATTCTACCGTATATTTCCACATTTTTTCATACCAATTCATTGAATCATTAGGCTTACATAAAACAATCATTTCTTGTTTTTCAAATTGATGAACCCGATATATCCCTCGTTCTTCAATACCATGAGCTCCAACTTCTTTTCTAAAACATGGAGAATAAGAAGTCATTGTAATAGGAAGAGCATCTTCCCTAACAATTTGGTCCTTAAATCTACCAATCATAGAATGTTCACTGGTGCCAATTAAATATAAGTCTTCGCCTTCTATTTTGTACATCATGGCATCCATTTCTGCAAAGGACATGACACCAGTGACAACATCACTACGAATCATAAATGGTGGAATTGCATATGTAAATCCCTTATCAATCATAAAATCTCTAGCATAAGCAAGCATAGCACTAGAAAGTCTAGCAATATCACCAATTAAATAATAAAAACCATTACCACTAGTTCTGCCTGCGGCATCTTTATCAAGACCACTTAGGTTTTCCAAAATATCAGCATGATAAGGTATTTCATATTGAGGTACTTTTGGTTCTCCAAATCTTTCTAATTCCACATTTTCTGAATCATCTTTACCTATTGGTACAGTATCATCAACAATATTTGGAATAACCATCATTCTTGATTTTATTTCCGCATCTAAATTTTCTTCACTTTCTTCAAGTTCTTTAATTCTTTCATTAATTCGAGTAACTTCGTTTTTTAATTTTTGAGCATCACTCGTTTTCCCTTCTCGCATTAAAGAACCGATTTCTTTACTTAGTTCATTTCTTTTAGCTCTTAAATTATCACCTTCAAGCTTATATTCCCGATATGTTTTATCAAGTTCATAAACTTCATCAACTAAACCTAATTTTTCATCTTGAAATTTCTTTTTAATATTTTCTTTTACTAAGTCACTATTTTCTCTAATTAATTTAATATCAATCATTTATATCTTCCTTTCATTAAAGAACAAAAAGAGTAATACCAAGGAGTCTAATTACGACGGTACCACCCTTTATAACTCATTTTAGATAACGGTATTACCCGAGCATATTGCTAACTCCAAAGGTAGATTCGTATATATTTATCTTTTTAGTTTCCACCAACCACTAAATCTCTAGTAAGAGTCAATATAACTACTTATCCTTTATCTTCGTCATTACCAATAATATACCACAAAATTATAGGTTTTGACAATAATTATTACACTTTTTTAAAAACGACCGCCACCTCCGCCGCCGCCACCAGCACCACCGCCGGAAGAGAAACCTCCCCCTCCACCAAAACCGCTTGATGAGCCACTAGATGAAGAACCACTAGTAGTATGTATAGCATAATTTCTAGCACTACTAATTGATGATTTAACAGTTCTTGATAAAGTACTTAAATTACCAATCATATAAGTATTAAGTAATAAATCTTCATTTAAATCCATATTTTCAATTTTTAATTTCATTGTCTTAGATAATTTTGAAGCACATCCCAGTACCACTGCATAAACTAAATACTTTTCCCATAAAGCTACCTCTGGCAAGCTTTTTTCATCAAATGTTGAAAAATCATTTAAAAATCTTTTAAAAGCTTGCCATTTTTTATATTCTTCTATTCCTTTTTTAGTTTTTCTTTTAGCTTGTATTGTATAAATTATTAAAACAATAGCTAATATTATTACTATTGGATATATTTTATTTGCATCATATACAAAATGATTAAAAATATATAAATGAATAATTCCAATAATACTATAAATAATTGTAAATATACTAAATACATATACTAATCTTTTTATTTTACTATTTTTACCATGCCTATCTTTAGTCTTATAAGTAAGTTTTTTAGCATTAAATTTAAATACAACTAATGCTATAATAACAATTAAAAAAATAATAACACCTAAAGCAGCTGCAAAAGTTAATAGACAAATAACCATTATTGTTCTTAAAACACTAGTGTATTTACTTGTATTTGTTTCTACTAAATCATCTTCATATAGCTTTTCATTTAAAGCTTCATTAATCATACTTTTTTGAAGTCGTTCCCATCTTCTATAAAAATCCATACTTGATGAAGCTTTCTTTTTTAAATCTTTTAACCATACTTTATTAGAACGATTAAATAACAAAGTCATAAGTGCCTTTTCCTTTACACTTAAATCATTTATATCTTTAACATTCTTTTCAAATAAAATATCATCTTTATTTTTATCTTCCATTGCTTTTATTTTTTTCTCATAAATTAAATATAATATTTCCGCCGATATAGATTTATCACTAATCTTTTTATTAAATAAATATTCAACAGTTGATGGAGAAAAATTATCTGGAAAATATCTTAAATATTGATGATTAAAAATATACTTATATTCCCTATCACATTTAATATAAACATATATTCCAACACCGATAATAAATATACATACTACTAATCCTATATTAAATGCTATATTATTATATTTCTCTTCCTTAATAATAATTTTATCTTTAACTGGCTCTAATTTTAATAACAACTCTTCTTTTAATTCAATATTTTCTAAAACATATATTGCATCCATTGCATTTTCATATGTATAATAATCAACATACTTTATTGCTAAATCTGTATAATATAAAGCATCTTCTTCTTCTTTTTCAATAACTAAAATATGTAATTCTTCTAATTTATCATTTAAATCTTTTAAAACTTTTTCATCATTAACTAAAGAAATATAATATTTAGCATTTTCATAACAACTTCTACTTATATATTTATTACAATACTCCAACTCCTCATAAGCGTGTTCTTGATTTTGATATTCTCTTTGTTCTCTTTCATAATTAGCTTGATTAGCTAAATCTGTTTCATAATTAATTATTTTATCTAATGCTAAAACATTAGTAGTTTTAAAAGAATTAACTACAACACTTGTATCAAACACTGCTCTTATATCTACTGCTTCATAACTATAAACATTACTTACTTCTGCTCTTAATGTATTAATATCTTTTTTATAAATTTCTCCATTTAAAGGTCCATGTGCCCATACTCTAAGTTCATTTTTATTTCCAGGAAATGTTACTTTTATTGTTAATGTACCAATTGACTCACTTAAACTATCGCCAATTGCATTCCAATAGATTTCTGCAATATCACTATGTACTACAACCATATTTTTCAAAGTATATTTAATATAAAATGCTTTATTATAACTATCTGGAAGAAATATTTTATAAGCCTCTCCATCAGATAAATTATCTACTTCATATACACCATAATCCCCAGCATCAGCAGAACTAACTTGTTCAAATTTTGTACCATCAATATTAGAAAAATCAAAATCATCATCAATTTCTAATGCTCTTATTTCATTAAGTTCTATACCACTACCATTATGAATTTTACTTCCCCCATAGTAATCTAGTTCAGGCCGAAAATCATATAAATCATCATTTTTATATAATATTTCTCTTTCCATTCCATTAAATTCGCCATTTAAATAAAAGTATTCTTCAACAACTAAATCACCATTACTTTGTACCTCGGCATTAATATAAAATTTTTCTATACCAGATGCCTTACCAACTAACATAAATGAAAATATAGTAATACTAAATACAATTAATTTAAATATACTCTTCATATCATCAATCCTTACCTACTTATAATATATCATAAGTAAAAAGTCTTGACAATATTTTTAATTTAT
>CALVYM010000011.1 GCA_944372205.1 uncultured Bacilli bacterium | reverse complement strand
ATCTTAATCTTATATTCTGTTAATTTATTTAAATCATTTATTACTATTGGATTAGTTGTACTTTCTATATATTCTTCACTATCATTTAATGCATAATAATATATAGTTATGTTTCCATTTTCACTTGTTACACTTACATCTAATGTAACTGATGAACCAGTTACATTAGTTATACTTACATTATCTATCCAGACTCCATCATATTTATCAAAATAGACATAACATTTATCTGATGAATTACTTAATAAATTTACTGTATTATTCCCGGAGTTGTATTCTAGTTCTCCACCATTTTCACAACCACTTAATGTTTCATTAAATATATAACCGGATTCTGGCCAAGTATTATCTTTAGTTTCTATATATTCTCCAGAACCAGCTTCTGTTTCATACATCATAGTAATCATATTACTATTTATAACTGGTTCTTCTTTTTTTATATTTGATATTATATTATTTGAATTATCTTTATTATTAAAAATAATAATTGTTATTAAAATTAATGTTAATAACACACTACTTATCAACAATATTTTTTTATTCATTTCTTCACATCCTATACTTATATAATATATTTTAAAACAATCTGTTTTAAAATCAATAAAACATTTTGTTTTATTTTAAAATTTAATTGGAGTGATTAAAAATGCGAATAAGAGAAATTAGAGAAGATAAAGACTTAACTCAAAGTGATATAGCTAAGATACTTAATGTATCTCAAGTAGCATATAGTTTTTACGAAATAGGAAAACGACAATTGCCAATTGATTTATTAATTAAACTTGCTGAATACTATAACACTTCTACAGATTATTTATTAGAACTTACTGATACTAGAGAACCATATCCTGATTCTCTAAAGAAAAAAGAAAGCAAAAAGAAAAGTAATGTTTAATTTGCAAACATTACTTTTTCATTTTCAAATATAACCTTTCTTTATTCTTAGCATTTGCTTCTCTTATATCTATATTTTCAACATATACACAACCAAGTTCATTAAATAACTCATAAGCGTGATAATATTCATGAATATTGACTAGTATACATTTTTCATTAAGAAATTCCGGAACAATAATTCTGACATCTTTAATAATTTCGTTATCATCAAGAATAGGAAAACAAGCCCAAGGAAATTCTTCTACAGGATATCTATGAACTTTGCCTTTAATGAATGAGAAGAATTCACTACTTCCAAAGTTTAAACTTAATAAGAGCTCTTGAAAAGTTTCTTCATTCATTATTCAGCAATATTTAAATTATTATCATTTAAATGTTTAATAAATCTATCTTTAAATGTTGTAATATCTTTTTGTTCTAGAGTTTTATTATTGCTTCCTATAATGTATCTTATTGTATATTTATTTTCATAAATACTTACTAAAGAATATTTCTTAATTAAATTACTCTTAAATGTATCAAGAATTTCTTTTAGGTCTTGATATTTCTTGTCATCTGGTAGAATAATTGTATAATCTAGTTGAACAGTTGGATATTTACTTACTTCAATTGCTAAAATATCTTCTTTTTGGATATTTACATATTTATCAAAATCTATATCTATACAGATAATTGATTTTTTCTTAGATATTTTATTAGTAATACCTTTATTTAATATATTTATTTCTCCTAGTTTTTCATTATTAACATTAATCACTTTACCGAAAGATGAATCATAATATTCTAATTCATTGACATTATTAGTAAATGTAACATCTTTATTTTTAAGAACTTTAAAGATATATTTGACTATTTCTTTGGCTTTATTGTAATTACTTTCTAACATTTTTTCTTCATCTGCTAGAATAATTGATAATACTCTTTTATTTTCATTATTTTTAATAATTGTACCAATTTCAAATATATCAAATTTAGAATAATTTTTGAAATTTAAATTAACTATATTCATAAGAGAAAAACTTAAATCATCTCTTAAAATATTATTTTCAGTTTTACCAAGTAATTTAACACCACTTTTTTCAACACCAAATTCTTTTAACATTTCAGAATCATACCAAAGATAACTATTTACTTCATGCATATCATATTTTGTGGCAAGCAATTCTTTTACATCATACTCTTGATTAAATATTGTTTCGTGTTCAATACCATCAGATTCGATTTTTAATGGTGTTGCACTAAAGTTTTCAAGGCCATACATTCTTGCTACTTCTTCAATTATATCTTCAGCAATATTTACATCTTTACTGTGTCTATAAGTTGGCACTACTATTTCATAAGTATCTTTTTTTGTTGTAACTTCAAAACCTAAAGGAGTAAGCATATCTTCAACAGTTTTATCATCAAGTGTTAACCCCATGTATGTAGATAGTAAACTTTTTTTCAAACTTACATGACCAACATCAAGTTTAGTTGGATAGACATCTGTTAAATTAGATGCAATTTCTAACTCAGGATTTTCCTTCTTTATTAAATATAAAGCTCTTTTTAAGGCAACCGTTGTAATATTTGGATCAAGTGATTTTTCATATCTTGCTGATGCTTCAGTTCGAAGCCCTAGAGAAACTGCTGTTCTTCTGATAGATCCAGCATTAAATGTTGCGGATTCTAAAAATACTCCAGTAGTATCACTTAAAATTTCGCTATCTAAACCACCCATTACCCCAGCAATACCAAAGTATTTGTCGCCGTTTTTAATCATTAACATATCTTTAGTTAAATGTCTAGTCACATTATCTAAAGTTGTATAAGTGTCTCCATCATTTGCTCTACCTACTTCAATACTTTTAACAACACGAGAATCAAATGCGTGCATTGGTTGACCAAGTTCTAGCATAATATAGTTAGTAATATCAACAAGTAATGATATTGAACGCATTCCTACGTAATATAAGAATATTTGCATATCTAGTGGTACTTCGTTATTTTTTATATTTTCTAACTTTAAAGCTGAATAGCGTAAACATAGGTCAGGATCTTTAATTGTTATATTTAAGTCTTCCTTATCATTTGGAACTTCTTCAAGCTCAAGTGGTAATAATTCATGTTTAGTAATTGCTGCTATTTCACGAGCTATACCATAATGTCCCCATAAATCAGGTCTATTAGTTAAGCTCTTATTATCAATTTCCACAATTATATCCTCAATTGGTAAATATGCTTTTATATTTATACCAACTGGAGCATCTTCGGGTAGTTCAATAATTCCCGAGTGATCATCACTAATGCCAAGTTCTTTGCCACTACAACACATTCCGTTAGATAATACGCCACGAAGTGGTTTAGCTTTAATTTCAAAGCCATCGATATGACCTCCGACCTTAATATAGGCAGTCTTTAAGCCAACTCGAACATTCGGAGCTCCACAGACAACTTGTATTAATTCTTTTTCGCCACAATCTACTTTTAAAACATGCATGTGATCGCTATCAGGGTGTTCTGTACATTCTTTGATTTCCGCAATAACTATGCCATCGATTTGGTCTCCACGCTTTTCAACACCTTCAACTTCCGCCGTTCTTAAAGTAAATGTATCCCAAATATTTAACCAATCGATGTCTTCACTATTTTTTATATGACTTTTTAATTTATTACATGATAATAACATTTTTATACCTCCTTAATGAATATCGAATTCTTCAAGTGATCTTAAATCTCCTGAATTTAGAACTCTTATATCATTTATTTTATATTTCATCATGGCTAGTCTGGTTAAACCCAAACCAAAAGCAAAACCATTATAAACTTCATGATCAACTCCGCCGTATTTATAAACCATTGGATGAGTCATACCACAACCAATAAGTTCAATCCAACCAGAGTTCTTACAAGTAGCACAACCTTTACCACTACAGATTAAACAACCCATATCAAGTTCATATGAAGGCTCTGTAAATGGGAAAAATCCTGGTCTTAAACGAACCTTAACATCTGTTTTAAAGATTTCTCTTAAAACATTTTGCATGATATATATTAAATTACCAATTGTTACATTTTTATCAATTACCATACCTTCAATTTGAAAGAAAGTATTTTCATGATTAGCATCTAAATCTTCATTTCTAAATGTTCTACCTGGTGCTGCAATTCGAAGGGGTGCGCCGTAGTTCTCCATACTTCTTATTTCCATAGGACTAGTATGCGTACGAAGTAACATGCCATTATCTAGATAATAAGTATCTTGCATGTCCCTTGCGGGATGATCTTTAGGAATATTTAAACCTTCAAAGTTATAATATTCTGATTCCATTTCTGGTCCCATTACTACTGTAAATCCCATTCTTTTTAATATGTCTGTTACTTCTTTAGCAACAATTGTTACTGGATGCAAAGATCCTTTTTTGATATCAAAATCTAGGGTGTCATCAAAAGTAATATTACTTTTATTATCTATTTCTTCAATAGCTTTAGTAACCATTCTTTCCATTTCTTTTTTAGTATTGTTAATAAGAGAACCATATTTTCTTTTTTCATCAACACTCATATCTTTTAGTCCTGATAAAATTTCCATAATACGGCTTTTCTTACCAACATACTTTGATTTGACATTTAATATGTCTGCTTCCTTATTGCAAGCTTTAAGTTCTTCGCTTAAACTTGCTACTATTTGTTTTAATTCTTCTTCCATAAATTCCATCCTTCCTAAAAAACAAGTTCATAAACTAATTAAGGACGAGCTAACCCGCGGTACCACCTTAGTTTATGAACTTGTTCATACACTTTAAATTATAAGGGATTTCTCCCAAAAGCATTCATCAACTGAAATTTCATTTTATTCCTTCTTTAAAATATTCTCAGCTCTATATTTTATCTCTGTTAAGAATTATGAACAAAACTACTATGTTTGAATCATTATGCTTTTTCTAACCAATTTTTACCTTCAACACTTCTTGTTACTAACATTGCACAAGATGTATCACCTACAACATTGAGTAAAGTTGCTGGTGCATCTATTATTGTAGCAATAATTGTTAATATTGGCAAGGCCAAAGTTGAATAACCCATCATCGAAATGATTAACATTTCAGATATTGTTCCACCACCGATAGGTACTGCAGTTACTAGCAATGTTGCAAGTAGAGCTATACCTAAAACTTCAAAAACACTACCCACAGTATTTAGAGAAGTACCAAAAAGTGATACTAAAAACATTATCTTAAAAACACTGCCAATTGCTGAACCATCTTTGTGAAAACTTGTTCCTAGAGAAACAGTAGTATCAGCAATATCATCAGGTATGCCAATTTTTTTAGCACATTCAATATTTACTGGAACACTTGCTGCTGATGAACAAGTACCTAGGGCAGTAAGGCCAGCAGGAATAATATTTTTCCAAAAAACTTTAATACCTTTAGTACCAGCAGAAATGTAGGCGTATAGCGTATAGATTACAAACATAAAAAGTATACTAACAATTAGATACATTATAAATGTTTTTAAGAAACCTACTGCTATAACACCACCTAGAGTGCCAATTAAGGCCGCAAAGTAACAACCAAGACCAATTGGGGCATAATACATAATAAGCCCAATTAATTTATACATCACTTCTGAAAAAGAGTCAAGTATTTCTGCAACTTTTTTTCCTTTTTCCCCACTTTTATTAACTGCTATACCAAAAAGAATCGAAATAACTATTAAAGCAATCAAATTATCTGTAGAAAGTAAATTAACAAATTGATCTGTCGATAAAACACTAACTGTTCGCTCTAGTAAATTTAAATCTTCCTCTTCCGCTCCTGTATCACTAAATACTTCCCTAATAGCATCTGTATCGCTATCCTTAACTAAATCAGTAATACTTGTAGCTACAAAAGAAACTAATACAGCAATAACAGAACTAACTAAAAATACTACTATTGTACTAATAAGTATTTTACTTAACCTTTTTGGTTGATACATTTTAGCAATTGATGATGTAACTGTAAAAAATATAAGGGGTACAATAATTACTAAAAGCAGATTTAAAAATAAATCTCCTAGAGGTTTAACAACTGCTGCATCCTCCTTAAAAATAATTCCACAAACTGAACCGATGATTACACAAGTTAAGAGTATTAAAGTGCTTTTATAGCTTTTTAATATTTTTTTCACCTAATACCTCCTTTATAGGGAAATCATACCATATTATATTTTTTTAGTCAAATAAATATGCTTATTTTAACTTAGGTAAATCATTTAAATCAAAATCATCATCACTTTCAAATAAAGCTTTGGATAATTCATGGGTTTCTTCTTTAAAAATCGGAGTTGATGATTCTTCTTGAACATTAGCAAAAATAGCTGAGGCATCTATATTTGTTTTAGTTGAAACACTAACTCCTGCAGGAGCCGGAGTATAAGTTAAAAGTTTTGGTTCGACCTTTTTTGTTCCAAATATAGGGCGATTTAAAAATTCTCTAATTTTAACAAAATATTTAGGTTCTTTTTTAATATATCCTTTTTCTTCTTGCTTTAATTTATATAATTTCTTAAAACTATTAAATATGATAAGTAGAGCAATAAGCATTATTATAGTTAACCAACCCATGCTACTGGCAAGGAAAAATTGAACTCTACCTAATTGTGGTATTTTTAAAGCTACTTTACCAACTATATCATCAAATGCCACTAAATTTTCATCTTCAATAAGATTAAAATCACCTTTTGTTTGATAACTATATTCACCATTTTCAGCCTTAACAATAGAAATTACTCTATGAGTTATTGTTCCTCCACCAACTTGGGGATCATCAGAATAAAAGGTTATTACATCTCCAATCTCTATATCTTCAGGATTATCAACTCTTACATCAACAACAACATCATAAACATTAATGTTTGGTGTCATACTACCACTAATTATAGTATATAAACCAAATTTAGGTTCATACCCACTTCCTTTACTAGCGTAAATCCTAGTAGCTACAAAATAATATAATAAAAGAGCCGCTACAATTAAAAGCAATACAAAAACAGTCCAACTGATAATTGTTGAAATAAGTTTTAAAATATCCCGAAATGTTGTACTACTTTTAACTTCGGTCTCCATTTCACACTTCCCTTATTCTCTTTTTATTATAACCAAATATTCGACAAATAGCAACAATTCTTGATAAATTATATGTAAAGAAAGAGACAATTATTACCAAAAAAGATAGCAAATTTTGCTATCCAATTAAATAAATTCTAAAATATCTCGACCAATAAAGAAAAATACTACACCAACAACTATAATAATATTAATGACCTTAATAATTTTTATATATTTTTGAAACTTGCCTTTCATTGCCTCTTTAAGCAAAACATTGGCATAAGCTTCAGCAAAAATCATTAATAAAATAACCAATAAGCTTATCCACAAATTTTCAATATTTAATGTAAACAATAATACTATTATAATTAACTCAATTAAATAAGCTAAAATCAATTTCCATTTACTATTCATTTTCTCACCTCCTAAATAATCAATGGTTAAAAATTATGACCATTACTAAGACAATACTTAAAATTAAGCACATTAAAACGCTAATATTTAAATAAATACTTAATTTAAATTTATTTTTAATAGCTAAAAATAAACCAAATATTGCCATTACTATACCTATTGCATCAAATACTATAAACCATTTTATGGTATTTACACTAATAAATATAGGTATAAAAATTGTTAATATTGCTAATATAAATAATATAACAGACAATTTTTTAGTCATAACGATTTAATCCCTTTCATAATACAATTTTAACAAAAAAACAAAATTTCTGCAATATAAATATATTAGATGTTCTAATATATCTTTTATTAGAATAACATATTAAAATATTAGTAGGTGATAATTATGGCCTTTGTTCCTAAAAAAACAAAAGAAAAAAATACCTAGTACATATAAATCTATATATATTAAAGAAGAATTAGCTAAAAAGATAGAACAAATAGCTAAAGATAATGATACTTCATTTAATAATGTAGTTATTAGTATGATAGAAAAATGTTTAAAAGACGATAAAGATTATAAAGAACAATAAAATAGGTTACTAGAATTTATAGTAACCTATTTTAATTAAATAAATAGAGAAATAATTACTGATATAGTTAATATTACAATAGCAACAATATTAGCTATTCTAACTATTTTATATAATTTTTCATCCTCATCTGTTGCCCCTCTTACTAAATATGATGATGCTATTAAACTAATCACTAATATTAAGAATATAGCCCAATTTAACCAGCCATCAAATATCGGAAATATACAAAATAATATAGTTAATACTTCAATTGCTATGTAAATAATAACTTTAAGTTTATTACTCACAACTAATCACACCTTTCCCTCTAATAATAACAGATAGGATGTAATTTTGCAACAAAAAGTTAACAAAAAGTTAATTTGTCGTTTTAAAAAAGACAAATTATAAAAATTCGTCTTTTAGTTATTTAATGGAGGGCCTAGTCGGATTTGAACCAACGATCAGGGATTTGCAATCCCGTGCCTTACCACTTGGCTATAGACCCGTGTCCTTGTAATATAATTTTACAATACATCTTCATGTTTGTCAATTACTATATTCTATGCAAAAACAGAAAAAAATACACTATCACATAAACTATGATAGTGTTATTTATTTTAATATTTTCCAATAGCCGTTTTTATCTGCTCCAACCCTTTCAATATATTTTTTGTTTTTTAACGATTTTATAACTTTATTAATATATGACTTGCTAAATTTGGATAAATCCGCCAAATCACAGATGGTATATTTTGGATTGCTTTTTAAATACAGAAGTATTTTTTCTTCTATCTCATTTAAATCTTCATTATTGCTTTGAATTTCTTCTAATAACGTTTTATCAATAGGTATCTTGACAATGATTGTATGTTCACTGATATAAAATGCCTCTTTGCCATACTTTTCAACTATTAAAGGAATTCCATGGCCAGTTTGGTCAGTATATTCCAAATCATTAAATATTTTAAGTAGCTTTTTATTAACTGGTTTAGAAATGCCTTCAAAAAAATCTTCTATAGTTAAAGCTGATGGCAAGCCTCCATTAGAAACAATCTCTATTCTGTCATCAAATATATAAACCGCCGGAGGAATTTCTTCTGTCCATCTGGTATGGACACACGCATTAATCCAAGCTTCCTTAAAACAATTAAAATCAAAATACTTTACATCCTCTCTTTGAAAATTTTCATGACTTACTTTTGTTTCATTTATACTTTCCATATATTCAAGTACATTATCAACAGATAATAATAAACATTTGCCACCATAATCTGTTCTTTTTAACATAACGGTTTTATCTGTACCCGCAAATGTTACTACTTTTATCGATAAGTCATTTTTATCTGCCAGCATGTTAGCCATTAAGTTATACTTACCATCACTTGTTCTTAAGCCTAAATTATCCTCAAATTTATCATTAATGGTAATATTATTAATCAAATATAATCCCTTCAACATTTTGAAAGTTAAATCTTGATTAGAGGAAACTTTGTCAACAATAAAATCTGGTTCGCCATCTCGATTGATTAAAGCTCTTAACATATCAACAGATAGTTGTTTATCTTCATCAAATGACCTACTATAATATTTGCCAAAAGCCGAATAAGGTATATTATTTCCTTTCGCATATACTTTAATAACCATTTTATCTCCAATTAATTCCAAAGATATTGTAGGAATTATTTGAGGGTTAATTCCCTCTGCAATCTTTTGCGAAACATCACGCAAAGTATTTTCATTTAAATCTTTTTGGCCAATAACATCGCCGTTATTTTTTACACCAAAATACAAAGTGCCTTCGCCATGTTTATTAAGCATTGATGCTAAAGAAATAACCCCAGCATTAATTTCACTTGTACTTTTCTTAAATTCTAACGTTTCACTTTCTAATCCCAAATTCATTTTATCCTCTCCTTAACAAAATTTACTATACACTTTACAGTGCAATTACACTATACTTTACACTATACTTTAGAATACACTTACACTACACTTTACAATCTACTTTTCTGTCTATTTAATTATAAAATATTAAAAGAGTATTATCAATCAATTCAATTAAATTTATAACAAAAATAATACATAAATAATAAAAACATAACCATATTAAAAAGGGAGATGATTAAAATAGAAAATATAAATGCTTTAGATGAAATAAATAAAGGAGCATCAATGGGATGTGATGCTATAAAATATATTATAGATAAAGTTGAAGATAATGCTCTACGAGATTTATTAGAGCACCAATATGATTTATATGATAATATTAAGAAAAAAGTAAATGATTTATATCCTAAATATAACGATGAAAAAGAGCCCCATGAAACTAATACTATGACAAAAGCTATGACTTGGTATGGAATAAACATGAAAACTATAAAAGACCATAGCAATTCTAAAATAGCTGAAATATTAATACAAGGAACAAACATGGGAATAATTGAAGGAAGAAAAATATTGAATAATAAAAATATCGCTAAAGATGTCCATGATATTATTGAAGATTTTATAGCAAGTCAAGAAAAACTAATAGAAGATTTAAAAGAATACCTTTAACTTCTATTAGTTTTTAAATTAATTTAATTATATAACAACGATTACGAATAGTAATTCTTAAATTTAAACTATCGGCAGTACTTGCAGAAGTTGGAATTTTAAATACTAATCTATTTTCACCTAATTCACTTGGAGTTACATTACTAATATTAGTAGTATATTTTTTATTTCCTATACTGTATTCAATAGTAGCAAAATTATTCATAAACGACTTTATATTTTGAATACTTTTATATGATTCCGTTGTATTGTCAATTGAAAAATCATAATTTAATACCATTAAAGTTTCTTGAACTGTTGAAGTACCTTGAATCAAAACTAAGCCATTATAATCTCTACATTCTTCATTATAACATTGCTCATAAGTGTATTCAAATCTATTTGTAAAATTGACTTCGTTTATACTTAAAGTTGCATTACCAATCATCGTACTTGAAAATGACACATTTTCTTTCAATCCAGCATTACGAACTACATCTACTCCCATTAGTTTTGTTGGTTTTAATTTAATAGTAATACTTTTAGCTTTATCACTTTTTAATGCCTGACCATTATATAAAGTCATTTTATAACTTTTTTTTACTTGTTTTGAACTTAATAAATATGGCATAATATAAGTTTTAGTAGCTCCGGCATCAATTTCATAATTCATATAAGGATAACCGTAATCTATAAAGTAATTACCAATATCTAATGTTGGATAAATAAAATCTTTACCAAAATATATTTTAAAATTACTATAATCTAATTTTTTTCTCTCATGGGTATTATTAGTAATACTAAATTTAATAACTAAGTAATACTTGTCATTATAAATAGTTTTACCAGCCATATCAATGTCAGTTAAGATACTATCTTCAATATTAATGCTAAAGCCATTATAAGAAAACGCATCATTTTCTCCATATGTATAGCTTGTTTTTTCATAATTTTTTACAATTACAAATATAAGTACAACACCAAGCACTCCACCAATAATATAAAATATTAATTTGTTTTCTAAAAAATAATAATATAATTCTCTTATAGTTCTTCGAACAGTTCTTTTAGCTTTATAAGTTTGAAAATTAATATTCAGTTCTACTTCTTCACTATCTGAATCAGTAATTTCTAACATATCTTTTTGAAAATCAAATTGTTTAACATTAAAACCTATTGCTCTAATTGCTAAAATTACTATAAAAATAAATTGAGGATAATAAATAAATTGAGCAATATCACGATATGTTCTGGCTGATGTTGTGCTCCATAAAGCTTCATTCAATCCATTAATTAACATGTGAGATATTAATAAAGCCACCAGTAAGATAATATAATAAATAATTGCAAACATATAATATTTATTAGGTTTATTTTTGCTTTTTAAAAGTACAAACATTGTAATTAATGTGGCTATGACTAATATAATTACGATAAATAATATAGGTCTTACCGTATCTGTTGCAATTGATTCGTAGACACTAACAGTATAATTATTACGAATAAAAGCACGAAAAAAAGCTAAGACAGTACCACTTCTTACGGCGATATAAATTGTTAATAGGGTTAATACTAAATGTATTAACTTAAAGTGTCGGATTAAAAAGCCATATGGTTTTTTGAAAATCATACTATCGCACCCTTTTCCTTATATCATTATTGTACCACAAAAAAAATATGGTGCCTAGCCATATTTTTATCTTTTAGTCACTAATACTTGGTCTTTTAATAAATATATCGTATCATTTTGGTTTAATAAATCTAATTTAGATATTTTAAACATATTAGCAACTGTATCTAAGGTATCTCCTTCTGCTGTAATATAATAACTATATCCACTCTTAGGTATTAATATTTCTTGATTAGGATAAATGTAATCTTCCATATTAAGACCATTTAAACTTGCAAGTAATGTTGGATTAATATTATATTTCTTTGCAATCTTATAAAGAGAATCTCCAGTTTCAATTGTGTAATAATTAAAATATTGTTCGGCATTTTTAGGTACAATTATATCCATACCTACCCGAAATTCATCCGGAAAATAAAGGTTATTAATATCCATTAAAATATCTGGTTTAGTATTAAATCTATCAGCAATACTATTTAATGTATCCCCCGGATTTATTGTATATTTATCAAACATTTTATCACTCCTAATATAGGATATGAATTATAATTAATTTGGTTAAAAGATAAATACCATATTTTGATAGTTAAAATTCCATTCAGAATACTTTAGTAATGCAATTTCACCATCATAAGGGTTATATTTATATAAAATATCACCAGATATATAATAAGCATCTAGATTATTAACTTTAACTAATGCACTAACTATACGATTAGATACTAAAATAAGTTCATCTGTATTAGGAATACTTTGATAAAGGAAATTATCTTTTAAAATATAAGTAACATTTCTTTTTTTACTAAATGTAGGTTTTGTTTTTTGAATAGTTTGATTACTTACATTTTCCCAAGTTCCATCAACTAATATTTCTCTATCAGTTTTATATATTTCTTCTTTTTTCATATCAATATAATATTCTTGATTTTCTCTTAAATCATATAAATATACTTTATTTTTGTAATGCCCCATAAAATAACTATTAAAATATACTTCAAATCTTAGTTTAATATTATTAATTTTACCATTATTAGTATTTATTACATCAACATTATCATATATATAATCTTGTTCATAATCAGGTATTATTAAATAATTATCATAAGCATAATTTAATGATAAATTATAGATATCAGTATCAAATAAAGTTATTTTTTTATGATCTTTATTATTTATATAAATAAAATCATGGTAATTCCAAAGTAAATAAGTTAAGTTATCAATATCTCCAATAAGAATGTTGGAATATGAATCTTTTTCATTAAATTCACTAATTTTATTGATATTTTCTAAATAATATGTATTGTCATTTGAACAAATATTGTATAAAGTTATATCTGTTGTTTTAAAACTTAGGCAAGTATTTTCATTATCCTCAGTTGCTATAATTTCTTTTATTAAGTTTCTTTTATTAGTATATTTATCTAATGATACTAAATTATAAGTTTTATCTTGATATGTTATATTAAAATAATATGTTTCTAAATCTTTATTATATTTTTCTAATATTTTAAAATCATCAATAGTATATTCTAGTTCATAACTGGTTTTTCTTAGGTAAAAATACATAAATAATGTAAATAAAAGAATTATAACTATTACTAAAATAATATGTTTATACCGTTTTACTTGTTTCATTACTACTTCCATACAATTTCTTTTCTTGCATCATAAATTCTGTTATATTTGTTTCAATATCATCTAATCCCGATTTTGCTAAATTAGATATTGTTACTTTTTCTTTAACAGTATCAATTGTTACTCTCCCCCATAAAAGTCCTTGATATACAAGTAAATCATTGTACATATCGGGTGTAATCGAACTTAAAAAATAACCCCAGACAACTCTTTTTTGACCAATTAATAATCTTTTGTTAGTTAAAACAACAACACAACTCATAAAAACTTCGTACCAACTATTGTTTTTTTGACCCATAAAAACAAATAATACTTCTTCACCAGGATTTAGATGCTTTTCAACAACATCACAATGTTTTTTTAGTCTCCAAGTAATTCCTCCGGGATGTTTATGCTTAAATTCTAAAGCTTTTTCATATACAGTCATATTATCACCTAAATATATTGTATAATAAAATTTAGATATTCGCAACTAATTTACATATTTTGCATAAATCCATCTGTCTTTATCTATTTTAATCCAACCATTACTTTCTTCCATTATTGCAACAGTTGTTCCTCGAGGTAGTGGAGCACGCACTTTTAAAATAGTACCAGCTGGTTTACTTCTAACATTTAAAAAATCTGCAGTAGTATGTTTGGTTTCGTAATACTTATCAGGAACTTTTTTTGTTACATAATTTCCTGCAATATATTCTTTATCAGTTATTTTTGCCCAATTATTGATAAAATCTAAGACTTTAATTCGACTGTTTTTTGGAAGAGTATTTATAGCATTATAATTAGTTCCAGGTCCAAGACGAACATTTAGTGATTCAGCTGTAGTATAATAATATTTATCTTCTAAAATAGGCATATATAAATCTAAGAAATTTAAACCAGCACTATTTTTAATTGTTGTAAAAGTATTATCAATAAAGAAAGCATCTTCGGGTTTAACAGCCCCACCAGTTGTATTAATTACCCAAATACCATTTGTATTTTTAACCCAACCAGAACCCGCGAATTTACCTTTACCTACGACAATATGAAAATGTTCTCCGGTAGCAAATCCATCACGTCCTTCTAATGCTATAGCTTCTTTTCGACTAAATCTTTGCCCAACTTTTAATTTCTTTAATTCACTATCTTCAATATGACCAATCATTATTGTTACATAATCATTAAATGTTGGAGTTATAACTTTGGAAGTAGATTCAAGCCACAAGCAATTTGTTGAACTAGTACCTACACCATATATTTTTTTTACTTCAACTTCATCACAAGGACAGTAAAAGTATCCATTTGCACCACTTTTTCCACAATTATCATCTATTGGATAATCTTTTGGTGTTCCCACTGTATGCCTAGAGTGGGAAAAATCATTTTCATATGTTTGTGTAATATTCATTATTTTAATTGGATAAATTAAATAATTCATTATATCCCCCTTTCTATTATAATATATTTTTTTATAAAAAAAGAAGGACGGTGTTTGTCCAACTTTTAATTAATTTTTTCAAATTGAGAATTATAAAGACTAGCATAAAAACCATTTTGTTGCATTAATTGTTCATGATTACCTTGTTCAATTATATTTCCTTCATTCATAACAAGTATTAAATCAGCATTTTTTATAGTTGATAATCTATGAGCTATAATAAATGATGTTCTGCCTTCCATTAATTTATCCATAGCTTTTTGAACTAATTCTTCAGTTCTAGTATCAACATTGCTTGTTGCTTCATCAAGTATTAAAAATGGAGCATTATCAAGCATACCACGAGCAATAGTCATAAGTTGTTTTTGACCACTTGATATAGAATCATCATCAGAAATTATGGTATCATAAGATTTAGGTAGTGATTTAATAAAGTGATCTACTCCAACTACTTTACATACTTGTTTTAATTCATAATCAGAAACATCTTCTTTATTATAAACAATGTTTTCTCTAACTGTACCATTAAACAACCAAGTGTCTTGTAAAACCATTGTAAATAAATCATGGACATTTTCGCGCCGTAGTTCATTTATAGATACGCCATCAATTTTAATATCTCCTGAATTTATTTCATAGAATTTCATAAGTAAATTTACCATAGTTGTTTTACCAGCTCCAGTTGGACCAACTATTGCAATTTTCTCTCCTGGTTTTACTTTAGCACTAAAGTTTTTAATAATTATTCTATCACTATCATAACCAAATTTAACATGATCAAAAGTAATATTTCCTTTAACTTTGTTTCTATCTAAATATTTAGTTAGATTTTTTTCACTGCTCATTTCTTCATCATCAATAAATTCAAAAATTCTTTCACTGGCAGCAACAGCTGATTGCATAGAAGTCATGCTTTGAGCAATTTGTGATAAAGGATTTGTAAATAATCTAATATAAACCATAAATGCTACAATTACTCCAAAAGTTATATGATTATTCATAACTAAGATAGCTCCGATGATACATACAACTACATAACTAAAGTTACCTATAAACATCATAATTGGTTGCATAAGACCTGATAAGAACTGACTTTTTCTAATAGCATTAAATACTTTAGAATTCAAATTATCAAACTTTTCTATAGCATCTTTCTTACCATTATAAACTTTAACTACATTATGACCTGAATATATTTCTTCAATATGACCATTCATATTTCCAAGTTCAACTTGTCTTTCTATAAAGTATTTTTGACTTTTTTTAAGTATTATACCCATTAATGAAAAACCAATTAAACTAGAAATAATTGCACATATTGCCATGAGTATGTTTGTTACAAACATCATTAAGGCACTACCAATAACTAAAGTTATAGCATTAACTAAAGAACCCAAACTTTGACTCATTGCTTGAGCTACAGTATCAACATCATTTGTTACTCTTGATAATATATCTCCAGTTTGATTTTTATCAAAATATTTAAGAGGTAATCTATTTATTTTGCTTATTATACCAAAACGCATTCCTCGAGCAAAATTATTAGCAACAGTTGCCATAATAAAATGACCAAAGAAATTAAATATTGCACTAATTAAATACATTATTCCTAAAATTATAGCTATGCTTTTAATACTTTGAAAATCCATTTTCGGTTTTATAATATTAGCAATATCTTCTGGCATTTCATCTATTAATTTATATATATTTTGAGCATTAGTTTCATCTATATTACTAATCATATTACTAAATTCTTTTTTATCAGAGATTGATATATCTTCATCAGTCATTATTTCATTAATAGTTGTATCACTTATATTAGGAACTAAACCATCAGATATAATATCAGCAAGATCACTTAGTTTATTGGGAGCAACAATTGATAGAATAGCACTAAAAGCTGCAAGGGTAAATGCAATTAAAATTAATTTATGAAACTTATTTAAGTAATGTAATAATTTTTTTAATGAACCTTTAAAATCTTTTGCTTTTTCAAAATTTTCATTTCTTTTAGGCATTTTTAAGTTCCTCCTCACTTAGTTGTGATAAAGCAATTTCTTTATATACATCACAATTTTTTAATAATTCTTGATGTGTTCCCATACCAACAGGATTGCCTTTATCTAAAACTATAATTTTATCAGCATTCATAATAGTACCAATTCTTTGAGCAACAATAAATATTGTTGCATCTTTAGTATATTTTTTAAGTTCTTTTCTTAATGTATAATCTGTTTTGTAATCAAGTGCCGAAAAAGAATCATCAAATATGTATATTTCAGGTTTTCTAGCAATAGCTCTGGCAATTGATAGTCTTTGTTTTTGACCACCAGAAATATTTGTTCCTCTTTGAGCTAGATAAGCATCATACTTATCTGGCATCTGTTCAACAAAATCTTTACCTTGAGCCACCTCGATGGCTTTCTTTATTTCTTCTTTTGTTATCTTTTTAGCAGATTTTCCATATGCGACATTTTCACTAACAGTTCCACTAAATATTACAGCTTTTTGAGGTATATAACCAATTTTTTCATGTAAATATTCTATTTTATAATCTTTAACATTAACTCCATCAACTAGTATTTCTCCATCAGTAACATCATAAAATCTAGGAATTAAATTAATAAGTGTTGATTTACCACTACCTGTTGAACCAATAAAAGCAATGGTTTGTCCTTTTTCGGCTTTAAATGTAATATCTTTTAAAATATATTCATCGGCATCTGGATACTTAAATGAAACATCCTTAAATTCAACAGTTCCCATAAGTTTAGCATCACTCTTTGTAACATTACCATCTTTTATGGCAAAATCTTCATCTAATACTTCATTAATACGATCTGCTGAAATAGCTGCTCTTGGATACATAATAAATATCATAGCAAGCATTAAAAATGACATAATAACTTGCATTCCATATGATGAGAAAACTACCATATCACCATATATAACAGCTTTACCAACCATTAGAGCATCATTAATCATATATGAACCTAAAAAATAAATTATTAAAGTTGAAAAGTTCATAATTAAATACATTACAGGTTGCATAATACCAAATGTTCTTTGATTAAATATTTGCGTATCAGTTAGTTTATTATTTACTTTAGCAAATTTTTCTTCTTGGTAATCTTCGGCATTAAAGGCTCTAATTACTCTAATACCTGTTAAATTTTCTCTCGTAACACCATTTATTTTATCAAGTAACTTTTGAACTATTTTAAATTTTGGCATTACTACAAGCATTAAAAATATTAAAGTCATAAGAAGGATAATTACTCCTCCTCCAACTACTGCTGACCATTTCCAACTTTTATCAAGTATTTTAGTTACTGCCCATACAGCTGTTATTGGAGATTTAATTAAAAGTTGTAATCCCATGGCAACAAGCATTTCTATTTGGGTAACATCATTAGTTGTTCGAGTAATTAAGCTACTAGTAGAAAATTTCTTTATTTCTCCTTCTGAAAAATCTGTAACTTTTTCAAATATTTCTCTTCTTAATGTTTTAGAAAATGATGCCGCAATAAGTGATGCAAAATAACCAACAATTACAGCAGCTATTAAACTACCAAAGGCACAAAGCATCATTTTACCACCAGCGATTAATATATCACTTAAAATGCTACCTTCAGTTTGAACAAGTTGCGTAATTTTAGACATATAATCCGGCAACTTTAAATCAAGCCATACTTGAATAACTATTAGAAAAATACTAATAAATATTAATAAAACATCTTTCTTATTTAATCTTTTTAATAATTTAAACATAATATTTCCTTTCATAACACATATTATATGTATATTTTTTTAAAGTCGTACAATATATTATAGAAAAATTAAAAAATTAAGTCAATAAAATAACATAAATGTTCA